>JBGOZZ010000147.1:0-4307 GCA_041480465.1 Methanoregula sp.
ACGATATAGGTGCGTATCATTTTTTGATGGGAATATATCACGAAACAGCGTTCCGGAATACGCGTGAGTCAGGACATCACGGAATAAAGGCGATCTTTTCCTGTCGGTTTTTGGGTATCGCACCCTGAGATCAGAGGTAGGATCCGCTATCGCTTCCCCAATCCTTTTTATGGTGAGGGCGTATTATTCCATAAAGGGATCATCTATGGCTATTCGAATCGCGTATTTTTCATGGAAGGGGCACACGCAGAAGGTCGCGACTGCCCTTGCTGAACGGGTGAATGCAGAGCTGGTCAGGATCGAACCGCCCGGTACATTCAATATAGCGATCGGCGGGATGAAAGCATTCCTGTCGATGAAATCGCCCATAAAACCGTGCAAAACCAACCTTGCCGGTATTGACGAGCTCATCATTGCGACTCCCGTCTGGTCCCACAAGGTGCCGCCGTTTGTCAACGAGTATTGTTCCTCTGTGAGCGGCGGCGAGGGAAAACCTTTCCACGTTATTGCGGAGATGGGAGGGCGGGGGGCAGAGGGGGCGATTGCTTCGGTAAAACAACACCTTGAGAAGAAGGGGATGTGGTTTGCCTCTTCGGCATCAACGGTCGAACCTGATGTTGACAGCGGGGCGTTCACTGCAACGGTAGAAACATTTGCTGCAGGGATCCTGAAAAAATAAGTGCCTGGGAGCCGGCCGGGCTCCGGGTATTCTCACTCGAGTAAGATCACAGGTGTATATCATGACAGAAACCATGTTCGACCCGACGCCTGTTGCAATCCTGATTGCCATGCAACAGGGTGAGATCACCGAACATCATATCTATACAAAAATTGCTGCCGCGCAAAAAAACACCCACAACCGCGAGGTGCTGACCCGGATTGCACAGGACGAGCTCGGGCACTATGGAATATGGAAACGGTATACACACCAGGATGTGCCACCCAGGACCTCCCGTATCTGGTTCTATTACCTGATCGCACGGGTGTTTGGCATAACGTTTGCGATTAAACTCATGGAAGGCGTGGAAAAACGTGCCCAGTCTTATGATAAAGCCCTCATAAATAAGATCCCCGAAATACAGACGATCCTGACAAATGAAGAGAGTCACGAGCGTGAACTCATTGGTCTTATCGATGAAGACCGCCTTAAGTACATGGGTGCTATTGTGCTGGGGCTCAACGATGCCCTTGTCGAATTCGTCGGTATGCTGGCCGGTCTAACCTTTGCACTCCAGAACTCGCAGATTATCGCGGTGGCGGGGCTCATAACCGGGGTTGCCGCTTCACTCTCCATGGGATCCTCAGAGTATCTCTCGCAGAAATCTGAAGGTGCCACCACAGATCCGAAGAAGGCTGCAGTATATACCAGTCTTGCCTACATAGCGACCGTAACTTTGCTTATCCTGCCATTCCTTGTTTTTGCCAGCCCGTATTACGCTCTCGTGTTCACCCTGCTGGCTGCTATGCTGGTAATATTCCTGTTCACGTTCTATATATCGGTGGCCAACGATCTTCCCTTCCGGAGACGATTTGCTGAAATGCTTGCAATCAGTTTCGGCATCGCCGCGATATCATTTGTTATCGGAATCATTATCCGCACGGTGCTGAATGTTAACATCTGATGATGTGAGTTTTCGCCGATCCTGTTGAGAAAGATGCAGTGAGATACATTCGGGCGGTGATAAAATCTCCCCAATTCAGGCTCATATTGGCGAAAGGAGAGGATTGGGATCGTAGCAGGTCGCCGGAAATTGCGAATTGCACTTCATTTTTTTTGAAATATCGGATTATTGAGGTTTTAAGGCGAAAACGGCGTAATCACCCGTGTGCCGGACCTGTCTTTCCTACCGTAGCAAGGTAAATCAGGAACTGGTTCACGCCATCGATGCCCAGAATGCCGTGCATACCATCATCATCGTACGCGGCGATTGCACAGGCCCCGCAGCCGACTGCCGATGCCGCAAGGTACAGGTTCTGGCAGACATGCCCGGCATCCTTGTGGAGTTCCCGGTAGCCCCGCTCGCTGTACCGCCAGGTCATCCGGTACGGGACGGCGATCCAGAGGAAGACCGCACCGCACCGCATGATAAATTGCTGGCCAAGACAGGCTTCTGCGACCCGTATATGCAGCGTCGGTTCCAGGTCGAGTTGCTGGAGACGGTGGGTGAGGGCGAGGTACCGGTACAGGCCCGGCTCAAGCCCCTCGACATCATTGATGAGCAGGTATGTTTCGAGTGCATGACGGGCCCCGGCTGACGGGACCGTGCGGAAAGTTGCATACGTGCCGGCAACTCTTTTTACGCCCTGGGTGCACCAGAGCAAAAACGCCAGCTCCGGAATGGTGAGGGGTTCTTGTGCGTACGCACGGACACTGTGCCGTTCTTCGATTGCTGTTCTTAGATCATAGGGAGGGACATCGATCGTCTCCGGTTTCGGGAGGTTGAATATCGGTTTTTTTGGATCGGCAGGGACCTCAAGCGGCGGCTGGGGCAGCCGCTTTTCCTGGTCCGGGGTGGTAAGGTACCGGTATTTCGTCTTCTCCATGAAGAGCTGGCCGGTATCGGAATCGGGTGGCATGAATCATCGTTTTTGTGCGGAGATATTTTAAGTTGTCCAGGCTGTTTCCAGCTCATCCTGGATCGGCTGACATTTTTATCCTCCAATATGAATAAATACCTGAACGTTGGAGGGGTATCCGGTGAGACTCTGGTATGCCGACATTCCTGTTAATTTCCCGACACTCCCCTGAGAGCTGCTGGATGTTTAACGAAAAAACACGACTGATACACCTGAACCTGTTGAATAAGCTGGAATCGATCCTGAAGAAGTACAACATCAGAATGATGGGTGCCTGGTTCGTTCTTCCTGAACATACCTTATATGAAGTGTTTGAAGCTCCCGGTCTCGACGAATTCCAGAAAATGGCGATGGAGCCGGAGATCCTTCAATGGTCTGCGTTCAACACCATGGAGATGAAACTGGTAGCAACTGTTGACGACGTAAAAAGATTACTCGAACACCCGGTTCACAAAGGGTAATTCCTTCATCAATCCAGGGCAGGTGAGGAAAGCCTTATTTCCCACGATTTCAAAAGAAAGTCACTCCCGCTGACACAGAAGTCTGTGTGGGGGAATAACGTTGGAAACGAGAGGTATCGACAGATATGGCTGGTTCTGGTCGCTGTAAATCCGGATCATTCCTGGAGCAGGGTTGTATGCGTCCCGGGGTGGTCTGGTTGACCGGGTAATATATTTATAGGAAGAATAATCAAGAAGGCAATGCTGGCGAACCCGCTCCATTCCTGGCCAGGACAGACATACTATGACAGAAGACGCTCAGTATCCCAAAGACCCATCTCCGGCAGATAACGAAATAGCTGAAATATCCCAGAGAATTATGGTGGACATTGAATCTGCAAGTTCCCGGGATTTATCCGATGCCAGGTATGCACGAAAGATACTCCATTTGTCAGATCTGAATCAGACAAAAAGCCTGTTTCACGAGATAGAGAATGTTCCGCCCGGACCTGAATGTGTTATTGAAAAACGAGCGGTAATTAAGGCATTGCTGCTTTCCACGTGGCTGCAGAGACTCTATTTTATTATCAGGTCCGCTCTCCTGTCGATGCTGGCAATGGTCGTTACCTTCTTTTACGTGTCATTCTTTGGCCAGATCGGGGTCGTTCTGGCAGTGATCATGGGCGTGCTGATCTTTATCGTCGGGCTGGCGGTAACACGACTATTTGATGTCCAGATAGTCAGAGTAACCAAATATATCGTCAACCGCCTGGCTGATCATACATCGATCCGGGATTTTATCATGAATCACTTCTAGAAAGACAGCCCGGAAGACTTTCCCTCCCTGCCGGCTGTCACCTGTCCGTCATCCTTTGGATATCGACGAGAGCCAGGCACGGGGACCTTCAGGCCGGGTGCGGCTCTCGAATGTCGCTGCCCTGATGTAATTGATAGCCCACCCGTCCCGGAAGCTGTTCCGTATCCCCCTCTCGGATATCCTCCTCGGGCCGTATCCGGGGGGCTCGAGGTCAGAAAAGCAGAGCATGAAGTATTTCCCGCCAGGAGACAGGACTGCTGCAAGGTTTTCCACGAAGAGCGGGCGGTCTTCATCGGGCAGGGTAGGGAAGAGCCCTGAACCGGTGACGGGATCGAACTTACTGGTAAGCCGGGAGAGGTCCCCGTGCGTTGAGGACAACCAAATGCTCCCGAAGTCTTCTGCCTCCGGAATTGCCAGGGAGCTGAGTCAATCTCCTGCACTTCATATTCCTACTCCTGAAAAGAACAGGGCAT
>JBGOZZ010000148.1:0-4300 GCA_041480465.1 Methanoregula sp.
CGCGTGGATGCTCCACAATGAAAAAGAGAACCCTTTGTATTCCGAATTCGATTACCTGCTCGAGATCATGAAGGAGCACGAGGTAACTCTCTCAATGGGAAATGGCATGCGGGCGGGAGCGGTTCATGATGCCACCGATCGTGCCGCCATCCAGGAACTTCTTATCAATGCAGAACTTGCTGACAAGGCACATAAAGAAGGCGTCCAGGTGATTGTTGAAGGACCCGGACACGTCCCCATCGATGAAATTGCCGCAAATGTCACTCTCATGAAACGCGTCACCAACAACAAGCCGTTCTACATGCTCGGCCCAATCGTCACGGATATCGCCCCGGGGTATGATGACCGTGTCGCCGCTATTGGTGCAGCGATCTCCTCCTCGCTGGGTGCGGATTTTATCTGTTATGTGACTCCGGCTGAACATCTTGCACTCCCGACTCCGGAGGAAGTCTATGAGGGGGTTATCAGTTCACGGATAGCTGCCCATGTCGGAGACATGATTAAGCTTAAAAAGACCCGCAAAGCCGACCTTGAAATGGGACATGCACGACGGGAGCTTGACTGGGAACGCCAGTTTGCTGTCGCAATGAACCCCTCAAGGGCTCGGGCAATCAGGAATGAGCGGATGCCTGCAGACACCGACGGTTGCACCATGTGCGGTGACTACTGTGCGATAAAAATAGTCAACCGGTATTTCCAGTTTTAATCCCGAACATCACTTTTTTCTGTCCGTTTTCTGCTCATTAGTTCTCGTACACCGTCAGAATTTTCAAAACGGTTCGTAGGTACCTTCAGGGAATTCACAGGAAAGTATGTCAACTCCTGATTTATTCTATAATCACAGCTCAATATCATCATATAATCACGGTACAAAAATAATCCGGGCACGGTGATTCTATCAAACTGAATTTTGGGGGTTTTATCCCTCTCTCAACGATAGACTGGAGAGGTCGGGCTGTCTGTACGGTTTTTTTCCGGGGTTGCCCGATACGGTGTTCCTATTGCCAGAACGAAGGCATTCTTACCGGGGAAGATTACCGCGATTTGGAAGAGATCAAAGAGATGATCAAATCTTCATCACCCTATATCAGCGGTGTTGTGTTTTCCGGAGGGGAACCAACAAAACAACGAGAAGCTCTGGTGGAATTGGCCCGGTATTCAAAAGGGATTAATCTTGATGTCGGTATTCAGACAAACGGGCTATTTCCTGACACACTGGGTCAGTTAATTGAAGAACGACTGGTTGATAAAGTTGCATTGGACTTTAAGTCACGCTTTGAAGGTTATTCAGGTGAACAGGATAAGAGGGTTTTTAATTTTGAAAATTATGAGAGAAATGTCCGGAAATCCTTTAATATTTGTAAAAATGCTTACTCGAAAAATGTTCTCACGGAATTCGAGGTTGTAATTACCATTTTTTACGAGAACGAAGAATATATTGAAGAAATTTTGGGACTCATTGGTAAGGTACCCCTTGTTCTCCAGCAGGGTGAACACAAAATTTTACGGCTGACAACTATGCCCTTAAATATGACTGAAGGCGAGTACCGGGAAAAAAAGCGGCAACTCCAGGAGCATTTTCATCCACTGACATTAGATGAGATTAAACGAATTGCTGACAAACTAGGAAGAAAAGTCAGGATACGAACACGCGAGGTGGGAGAAATTCTTTATAATGGCAGAGTGAGCCCATGAAGGTGATCGGAGTCGTCGGGCTTCCCGCAAGCGGTAAAGGAGAGTTTGCCAGGATAGCATCCGAAATGGATATACCTGTCATCGTTATGGGGGATATGATCCGGAACACGGTGAAAGCAGCAGGACTGGAACCGACAGATACCAATTTCGGAGCCACGGCAAACCGGCTCAGAACCGAACGGGGCATGGATGCGGTCGGGCAGCTCTGCGTCCCGGAAGTCGAACGCCAGACGGCTCCGCTTGTCTTAATCGATGGCATCAGGGGAGACTCCGAGGTGAACCTGTTCCGCAAAGTTTTCCCCGGGTTCACGCTCATCAGGATCGATTCTTCATTCGGGAACCGGTTGTCCCGGGTTGTAACACGCGGCCGATCGGATGATTTCCAGACCGCGGGCGATCTCCATAACCGGGACGAACGGGAGCTTGGATGGGGTCTCGGCAAGGCCCTGAAGCAGGCCAACGTGCGGGTAGAGAACAATGGAACCCTTGATGAATTTTCGGTGGCCGTGCACAAACTCCTCAACGAGATCCGGAGCGATCCATGACCCTTAAACCCTATTTTTCTTCCTCTGCAAAAGTCTGGGAAGATATCGCATGGGTATACGATATCGAGGAGGCGGGATATGCAGGCTGGGAAATTGTAGGCGACGGGAACTACCGGCTCGACAACCCCGCCTGTTTTTCAAGAATTGAAGAAGTGATCGCGGGGACCGGGCTTAAAATAACCGTTCATGCGCCGTATGGTGACCTGAACCTTGCCACATTAAATGATCCGATCTGGCGTGAATCCATTCGGCAGATCTGCACCTGTATTGAATACGCATCGGCGCTCACCGACCGGGTCACCATACATCCCGGTTACCTGTCCCCCGTCGGTAAGCTGATGCCCCAGAAGGTCTGGGATCTCCAGAAGGAAGCGCTCCGGCAGATCGGGAAATATGCACAGGAGCACTCGGTACTTGCCTGTCTCGAGAATATGATCGGGATAAAGGAATTCCTCTGCCGGGTTCCTGATGAGCTCATCGGTATGACAGAAGGAATTGAGGGTATTGGTATGACCTTTGATTTCGGGCATGCAAACACTATCGGAAAAGTGAACGATTTTTTACAGCATGTAAAAAAAGCCCATCACATTCACGTTCATGATAATAATGGCATGTCGGACGAACACCTTGCACTCGGTGATGGGAATATCCCGTGGACTATGGTCGGAAAGACGATTGCGGCCCAGTACAGCGGAGTAGTGGTTATTGAGGGACGGTCCGTCGAGGAGGCAAAGAAAAGCCTCGCGGTCTTCAGGAAGTGTTTCCTGTGAGCGGTGAAACGCTCCATGTCTACTTCCTCGGCACGGCCGGGGCGCTCCCAACTCCCGTGCGCAACCCACCCTGTATCATGATCCGGCGAGGTTCTGATACGCTTCTTTTTGACTGCGGTGAAGGTGCCCAGCAACAGATGATGCGTTCGCGATGCGGCTTTATTGTGAATGCAGTATTTATTTCGCACTGGCATGCAGACCACTTTCTCGGACTCTTCGGGCTCGTTCAGACCATGTCATTCAACGGGAGGACCGAGCCACTTACCATCTATGGTCCCGAATGGGTGCATGAATTTGTGACGATACTCCGCCAGGTGGCCCGGTTTAATCTGAAATTTTCCCTGGAATCGGTCGAACTGGTACAGGGGTCATGGGTTCGGTTTGAAGGTTACACTATTACTGCATTTGCGGCAAAACACGGGCTTCCTGCGCTTGGTTATATTCTGGAAGAAGACCCCCGCCCGGGAAGGTTCAACCGCGACAGGGCAATCGAGCTTGGTGTCCCCCCGGGCCCGCTTTTCGGGAGGTTGCAGCGGGGAGAGACTGTACGGTTGGGAACAGGTGACGAAATCCGTGAGATCCGGCCTGAACAGGTCATGGGCGTTTCACGGCCGGGTCGCAAAATTGTTTATACCGGAGATACCCGGGCTAATTATACAAGCATCAGGGAGATCGCCAGTAATGCTGATATTTTGATCCATGATGCAACCTATGACGAGTCTGAAGCAGAGCGGGGAGCAGAGTTTTATCATGCGACTGCTGCACAAGCTGGAGAAGCAGCATCTTTTCTCAATGCACGGATTCTTGTTCTTGTCCATACCAGTTCACGCTACCCTGATGCACAGGCACACATTGGTGATGCAAAGAAAAAATTTTCAGGATCTGTCATTGCACCCGATGATCTGGATATGGTTGAAGTCGGATTCCGGGATGAGATTTAGTTAAAAATTAAAATCTCTCATTAGTTTTTCTGAATGGGAATAAAAATCTCCCCGTATCCATCGTCCGATTACCTTTATTGGTTAGTGGAGTGTATACACTATTTTTTTTTGTTTTCTTCAAGCCGATCCAGAAAGGTGAACCCTGCGGCATTACCGATAGTAGTGGTGATAATTTTTCACAAAAAAGATTCATGCTGCTTTAAGATGCAGTTCAATTCAAAAACATCACGGGGGATATGGTTGCCGGGACAGTCCGGGACAGGAAGATCTTGTTGTTATCAGAAAACTGGATGTGGATCAGAAACTGTGACATGGGGGGGAGCGGAGTTGACGGATAAACCAGGATCTC
>JBGOZZ010000149.1:0-4281 GCA_041480465.1 Methanoregula sp.
GTACTCATGCCATCTCCCTTATCCCTGATAACAGGGTCAATGATGCGTTAAAAAAAGCACTTTCGATTGTCCGTACAAATGCCACGGATCTCGTAAATGCGCAGTTTACTGCAGACCTGACGCTGGAATTCTCAGAAGAAGAGCGCCTGTATATCCCGGTAAACCTTCCCCCGGACCAGATAGAAGATCCTGACACCTTCCAGCTGGACAACGCGCTCATCTTTATTTACACGATCGCGGTCATTACCTCTCCTGATGATGAGGAGGCGTTGGCCGAGCACAGCAAATTTATTGTACGGCTGCTGACCGGCTACAAGAAAGCACTGGGCTTAGGTTAAGGACCGGAATTGAAGGGATCGCAGGATACATGTCCACACGTTCTCTTCGTTAATGTAAAGACAGAAAAGAGCATCATGCTTCGGTAAAATTACAGAGAAAAATTCGATAACCTTAGAAAAAATTAAAGGCTGTCGAGGCTCACACCGCTGAAGTCCTGGGCAACCTGCTGAATATCCCTGACACCAAACGCAGTCTGGACCATATTCAGTTCGAGCGAATTTGCCGCGTCACACATGTAATCGAGGATGTCAACGGATAATTCCTTCTGGATTTTGCTCTTTCTGAGCTGATCAAACAGGGCGGTCATCTTCTCCGGAGGTTCCATGCGGAGTTTTGCAAGGCTCATAACGCACATGTAAATCCGTGTCAGGTTCCGGTCGGTACCGGTGATAGTGTCAAAGAAATTCCTTATAATCTGTGCCTGGTAGATGTCCCCACCCATGACTTCACCTCCTTTTTCACCTTGTAGGTAATTTTTCTGTTCACTTTATCCATTTATAAACTTTGTGGCGGAAATCGTTTTTTCCTGATAGAAAAACCAATAAAAAACGATTATCTCTTCAAAGTGCGGCGGGATTGTCAGACAATAAGACGCCGGGCGTCTTACAACGCCGCATGGCACCGCACTTACTTCGCCGCACTGACAATCTTTATGATATCCCCGTCCTTGAGCAGGTGGTTTTCCTTTATCCGCATCTTTGTCCTGGCATCGACGGCATATAAAAATCCCTTGCCGATATCGGTATGCACCTGGAACGCGAGGTCATGAGGTGTCGATCCTTTCCTCATCAGGAACGCATCGGGAAGCACATCGCCTTTCTTGTTACAGAAATGGTTCTCATCTTCAACCGGGTAAACGACGATCATGTCAAGCAACTCGAACACCGCACGGTTTATGGCCTGCTGCACACCCGTACCTTTGTACTGCTTCATCACTTCTGCAATCTTTGCCAGTCCTCCTTTCTGTGCGGCAGTGAGAGTCCCCTCGTTTACAATCCTGAATTCCGTATCACCGGGCAGGTACTGAATAACGTGTGAGCCGGCCGCATTCCGCAGCGCGAGTTCGGATGCCGCGCTTGCAAATGCAATATTCTGAGCTGCAAGTTTTGTGCGTAACCTGCCCGGCGCCTCATCGACTTTATTCCCAACGACCAGCATCGGTTTAGAGATCTTCACTATCTCTGCACACAAGGGGATGAGATCCTCGATCGTCGCGTGGACGAGATCGAGTTTGAGTTTCAGCTCCACATCCCGGACATCTTCCATCGTGATGCCAAGACCGGTGAATACATCGGCTATTCCCTGCTGGACGGCAGTCCCCTTTCCCTGAGACATGCGGCTTATCCTCGTCCAGTGTTTGTCAAGAATACCATGGACCCACATCGTCATCTCGATAATCAGGAACCTGATATCTTCTTCAGGATCATGATTTCCAATACCTACCGGGTTCCCTTCGCTGTCCGTGCCGCCGCTCGCATCGATAATGTGAAGTATCGCGTCTGCCTGGCGAAGGCTGTCAAGGAACTGGTTACCCAGTCCTTTGCCTTTGTGTGCATCAGGGACGAGACCGGCAACATCGATTAAATTCACTGCAACAAACCGGTTCCCGTCAACACAATGCCCGCAGGTAAGGTGAAGATCATGGCACGGGCACTTCGATCGCACGTAGGCTACACCAAAATTCGGATTGATAGTCGTGAACGGATAGTTTGCAATCTCGACATTAGCCATGGTCGCAGCTTTGAAAAATGTCGATTTTCCGCAGTTGGGTTTACCCGCAAGGGCCAGTGTGATCATGTGTGGTTCCTCAGTTAATTATCCGGTACTGGTTTTATGTTGCAGATCTGGTAAGAATCTGATGATTTTGTCTGAACCGTCCGATTCTTGTCAAACTTCTATAAAAATCTGCAACATTTTCTCCTTCCGCATGAAAAACCTCATCGTTCTCACGCTCGTACAGAATCTGACAAAGTTTTTCATGCCTGCTTATTAAAAGATACTTATGACGTTCACGCAGAAAAAAATCTGGTATTTTGAAAAACCGGGGGAATCCAACACCCGGGATGCGGCGGTTTTTGCTATCGAGCGTGCCAAAGAACTTAAGATTACAACAATTGTTGTTGCAAGTACTTCGGGAAAAACCGCACAGATTTTTTTTGATGCTATGAAAGGATCGGACATTGAACTGATTGTCGTGTCCCATGTTGTTGGATTTACAAAACCAGGTGAATGGGAGTTTTCCGAAGAGATTGCGATGCAATTACGGAAACAGGGTGTCCGTATCGTCACCGGCACCCATGCACTCTCCGGACTCGAGCGGGCACTTTCACGATCACCCAGGGTTGGGGGTGGATCGCGCAGCGAGGCTGTTGCAGAGGCATTGCGGCGCGTTGTAGCTGTCGGACTCAAAGTCGCTGTAGAGTGTGTGTTGATCGCGGCTGACCAGGGAGTACTCGATGTCAGTAAGGAAGTCGTTGCCGTAGGGGGGACTGCATGTGGTGCAGATACAGTCTGCGTCATCCGCCCTGCGCATACCGGGAGTTTCTTTGATCTCCAGGTACGGGAAATTGTCGCCATGCCGAGGGTCCGGTAAACAATGGCAATCGCAGAGCTGAAAGAGGCGTTAATTCTTCTCAGACGGATGCCATTACTCTGGATACCCGGTATTGTTGGCGGATTTCTGGCTGCATCTCTTTGGGTAACCCTCAATTTCTATGGTACATTCTTTGCCGGCAGGTTGATAATAATCTCCGGACTGGTACTCCTTATCTTCACAACAGGGATGCTTGCAATAATCAGGGATAATGAAGGAGACCTCAGGGCATTGCTCGCCGGGGGCACCAGGTATTATTTCCGGATACTCCTCCCCCAGGTCGTAATTGGTTCCGTAGTTATACTTATCTTCATTCTTCTGATGGTAACCTTCAGCCTTTTTGGGATATCTGACATCAGTATAGTGACGGCCCTTACGGTTGGGTTCATGATACCAACAATAATAGTTACCTTCTTCTATGACACAGCCGCAATTTTCGAGGACCGGCGGGTGTTTGACTCCATCAAGCGCAGCATCCGGCTGGTTTTTACGCACCTGAACGAAGTAATCGCATTCTTATTCATCTATATAGCGATTTTCATCGGTATTGTTCTTGCACTGGCAATTGTCTGGGAAGCGTTCCTGTATGACAAGCTCGAACCGCTCGCCCGCTACAACGAGACCCAGCTCCAGTCATTCACCCCGGACCAGCTCATCGCGATGATTGGCCCGGCAGGAACATGGATCACTGCAGGTATTCTCTTCATTGGTATCTTTCTGCTTCTTCCGGTTCTTTACAGCTATAAAGCCTGTTTCTTTAAGAAACTGGCAAGCGGAATTAGTATCACCCAGATCACCCAGCAGCCGACAACCGGGGAATATGACAGCAAAGGGCGCTGGTACAAATATTAAGGAAATTCCCGTTTCATTTTTACCAATACTACACGTTTCGCAGGTTGAATACGGAAAAATCATAACCCTCCTGCTGTGTAGTAATCTATTCAGACATACCTCGCCACCAATTCCTGAACCGGTGGTATCTTCTCCAGCGAACTTTCAGTTTATGGATAAGTGCAAATGATGTGATTCATATTTTTTGAGGAAGAGAGTAAAAAACTGCTCTGGAAAACCCTGGGCTTCAACGATTTTGAAATACCTATAACCAGAAGGACCAATGCCTGTCCCCCCTCCGACCTCCCTGAGCCTTGCGATAATAGGCGTATTACCTTTTCAGGGTTATCGCTTTATCGGGGATGCTGCAACGGGACGGCGGAGGAGCCGAAGGGCCCGGTCCCTCAAGAGCGTAATACAAATTCTCTGATGACCCCCGAAAATCATAGGATTTACGAAAGTCACCCGCCTCATGGCCTCTCCGAGGCACGGCGGGTCAGGGAATTTTTCGAATTAAC
>JBGOZZ010000150.1:0-4275 GCA_041480465.1 Methanoregula sp.
ATGCCGTCCCAAAAGGAGCGTGAGAAAGCTGTGAGACTCAAGCTCAACCCGATCCCTGCTCACCTTAAGGATAAATCCATTGTTCTCGTAGATGACAGCATCGTGCGAGGCACTACTTCACGGCGCATCATAGAAATGATGCGGGAGGCAGGTGCACGCGAGATCCACATGCGTATTGGCTCGCCTGCGATCAAGGCGCCTTGTTATCTTGGTGTAGATATGCCGACCCGCGAGGAACTCATTGCGAGTAACCGGGAAGAAGAAGAGGTCAGGCACAAGATCACAGCGACCACGCTCCACCATGTTTCTATTGATGCGTTAATTGAAGCGATCGGCAAGGACCGTGAGGATCTCTGCACCGGTTGCCTGACAGGATGTTACCCTCTGGCAATAGAAGGTGAGCAGGTGAAAATGCATCTGGTGGATTTTGTGGATGCGACATACCAGGCCAAGCTGGAATCGTTTGAGATCGAACCATCGTAAGCGTTTCGGACCGGGAATTCAGAAATACCATTTTTTATGTAATTTTATAATCGGGTATTTTTTTCGTAAATTTGATAGAAAAACAGTAGCGAGGGATGGATTTGAACCATCGATCTACGGGTTATGAGCCCGTCGGGATATCCTGACTACCCTACCTCGCTCCTATAATCAGGGTTATAATATAGTCGGCATGCCCAGATATAGTTTACTCAGTTTTCCTATACTGAGCCCTCTCCGGGAGATTTAATTACTCAATTATCAACAGAGAAGTATGGATGATGAGATTAGCCGAATACGGGAGAAGCGGATACAGGAGCTGAAGGCGAAAATGAAGCACACGGTCAATGCGGATGTACAGAATGTTGATGAAGTGCATTTCCAGGAGTTCATCAAGACCCATTCCTTTGTAGTTCTTGATTTCTGGGCAGAATGGTGCGCTCCCTGCCGCAGGGTGGCAGTGGTTATCGAGGAATTATCAAAGGAATTTTCAGGGAAGGTCACGTTCGGCAAATGCAATACCGAGGACAACCGCCATCTTGCAATGCAGTTCAATATTACCGCAATTCCATCCATCATGCTCTTTTCTCATGGCCAGCTCGTTGACCGGATTATCGGAGCATACCCAAGAGAAGCTATCCGTGAAAAAATTGTCAGGAAATTCAGCCTGAAATAATTTTCTTTATCAAAATATTCCGGATACCGGATATAACCATGTGCGTTTTATATTCGGGCATTCAGCTTTGCAGCCATGATAAAATCGTTCAGCGTCAACCCCCCAGCTGGATACGTATAGTATGAGATCTCGATGAATTTTGACTCTTTCATGCAGATATCCGGAATATGTCCTTCCTGCGTTGAAAGAGTCATGACCTCGTTAAAAAACTCAACACATTGGCCGTTGTCGTCAAGCTCAAATATCCTGATCAGGTGACCGTTATCGAGCGACCACCCGGGAACTTCACCCATAATCTCAGACGTCTCCCTCCTCGTTAATGGCGGAGATCCTGCCCGGTAGGTGGTGCATTTTCTCTGTGCGAGTTCCATGGTTAGTTCTCATTCCTCTGAACAAAAAAAGTTTCTCCTGAACAGCTGGCCAATTTATCCAGCTGCGGATATTTTGCGCAGATTTATGGATTATTCTGCGGTTGTTGTTGCTGAAGATACCTCCTGAAATCTGCCGTATTGCGATTGCATAAGGATCATAGCCATCCTGGAGAGAAATTTGCATCCGTTTTTGTTAATCGACTTCCAACGTGATGATCCGTTTGACCCGGAAAGACCATAATGCGTGAGGCACTACGCTCTACAGAAAGACGTGTCATCAGTATTTTCAACCCTGCATGAATCTCTCCAGCAGGTGCTTGCACAGAGACTGGAGTGGACGGAGCTCCGTGAAGTGCAGGAGCAGACGTATCTGGCAGTAGTGACGGGGAGCGATGTGCTCGTTATCGCTCCGACTGCCGGGGGAAAATCCGAGGCAGCACTCATCCCTGTAATGGATGATATCCTTAAAAACGGGAGGAGCGGGGTGACCTGCCTCTACGTATCACCTTTAAAAGCGCTTATCAACGATCAGGAAGATCGCTTCAGGACTTTTTGCATACCGACATCGCTGTCAGTGATGAAATGGCATGGTGATGTAGCAAAAGGGGATCGTTTTTGGAAGGATGGAGAACCCCCCCATTTTCTGATGATCACACCTGAGTCACTTGAAGTGCTTCTCCAGGAAAAAAAACTTTCTTCGGATCTCCGGCAGGTCCGGACCATCATCATCGATGAACTCCACGCTTTTGTTGAATCCGAGCGTGGTGTTCATCTTAAAGTGCTGCTTGATCGGATGGACCGTATCACGAAAAGGCAGGTCCAGCGGATTGGACTTTCAGCAACAGCGGGAAATCCAAAGGAAGTCCTGGCATGGCTCTCTGATGGGCGGCACAAAGCGGAACTCGTGACGATTTCCTCTCCTCCCAAAGAGAAACAGTTCCTGTTTATTGTCGAACCTGAAGAAAAAGACCGGGTTAATGCGCTGGCAAGGATCGTGGAAGGAAAAAAAGCCCTCGTGTTTGTTAACAGCAGGAGCGTTGCCGAGAAACTCATGAAGGCGAGCGCCGGCAGGATACGGAATCTTCATATCCATCACTCATCACTCTCCCCGGCAACCAAGAAAATATCAGAAGAAGCTTTTTCTTCACAGGATGGTGCGTGTATTATCTGCACAAGTACGCTCGAACTCGGAATCGATATCGGTGACCTTGATGTGGTTGTACAGGTTGGCCCGCCGAATTCTGTTTCATCGTTCCTCCAGCGGATGGGGAGGAGTGGTCGGCGTGGAAAATCAGCGTATGTGGCGTGGATGCTCCAGAATCCATGTGAATTGCTGTGCAGTCTTGCAATCATAGAATGTGCAATCAGAAAGGAGGTTGAAAATCTTGTACCTCCCAAAAAACCTTACAATGTTTTACTCCAGCAGATTTTCCTGAATGTCTATAATCATTCACGTGTGAGCCGCAGAAAGCTCACCACTTCTTTACTCTCCCATCCGGTATTCAGAGACCTGGGTCAAACGATTCTGGATCAGATTATTACCCATCTCATTGCAGCGTCGTATCTGACTACAGATGGCGAGATGCTGATGCTGGGAACTGAGGCTGAGCGGTTGTTTGGGCGTTCGAACTGGAAGGAACTTTATTCAGTGATCAGCGGGAGCGGGGAGTACCGTGCCGTGACACCAGATGGTGAGGTGGTGGGGAAGCTGGATGCACGGTTCGTCAATAGCAAAAATTCAGATGAGATCTCGCTGGGCGGACACAGCTGGTCGATGGTGAAATGCGACGAAGGACACAATATTGTGGTCGTGGTACCAAGCGGATCGGTATCTTCCCGCATCTTCTGGACCGGTACTGGCGAAGGTGGCTTCTCACCCCTGGTGTGCCGCATGGTAGGAAAAATATGTGCACGGGGGGGATCAGATCTCCCTCTCGGTGAGCACGAGCAGGAAGTATTGCGAACGGTTCTTACCCGGATTCCAAAAGGCTCAGGTGGGAACGGGTTGCATGTTGTCGAGCAGAACGGGACGAGAGGGGTTGAAGTTTGCATTTTTACATTTTCAGGAGGCAGGTTCAACCGGCTGCTGACATCCCTGCTCCAGGATCAACTCGGCGGCAAGGCACAGCTGCGATATAACGATTTTATAATCAAAGTAATGCGTGCAGGAAAAGAAGGCATGGGGCACCGCGTCATCTGTGCATTAGAGGAGATACAAAAGATGGGAAAGGACGAAATAGGTGCTGTACTTCCGGTACCATCGGCAGAGGGATGGAAATTTGCACGCGCCCTGCCCCCCGCGCTCCTTTCTGATCTGTCATTGTCCGATCACTATCATGTGGAAGAGTTCATGGACGTCGTAAAGCGCGTACCCGTTACGCTCCTTTCAGAGACGGTTAAGGGCATACAATCAGATGAACGATAAGGAGTGATGTGTATAACCTTTCATGATGTCAGATTATATACGGGAGACAGTTGAGATCAGTGTATGAAAAATAGTCTCTTTATTCTCGGCATTACCCTTGTCCTGATCGTCAGCTGTGGATGCACCCAGTCATCAGCACCCGTCCAACCGACAGCTACCATGACTGTGAATGCTCAGACCTCAGTATTACCGATTGTGACAATAACTCAAGTACCACAAACGACGAATTCGGTATCTGCCAATAAGGTAAATATTATAAATTTTGCGTTTGATCCTGCAAATATCACCGTTAAGGCGGGATCAATAGTCCGATGGGTAAATGG
>JBGOZZ010000151.1:0-4269 GCA_041480465.1 Methanoregula sp.
AAGGAGCGATTCTGTACCGGCACAACAGCTACGACGTCGTCAACCAGATGCTCGACCAGATCAGCGTCCGGGTGGCAAACGAGCTCCAGCGAGCCGGACATAGTGCCTTCCCGGTACCTGCATCCAAACGGACTGACGACAAGAATATCTGCGGCATCTTCTCCCAGAAACTCGCGGCTCACCTTGCAGGACTGGGCTGGATCGGGAAGAGCTGCCTTCTTGTCACCCCGGATCATGGCCCACGTGTCCGCTGGGTCACCGTTTTTACCACGGCCCCGCTCCATCCCACCGGATCCCCTCTGGTACAGCAGTGCGATGAATGCAAAGCATGCGTGGATGTCTGCCCGCAGCACGCCTTTACCGGAAGACCGTTTCATCGCGACGAACCACGGGAGGCACGGTTCGATGCCGCAGCCTGTGACCGGTATTTCAGGGAGTTAGAGCAGTCCCGTGGTGTTGCGGTCTGCGGACTGTGCCTGTATGTCTGCCCGCATGGGAGGAAATCCGGATCACGGACCCCTCAATAAGCGAAAATCTGGGTTTTTCTCTGAAAAATCGGAGACTAAAATGATTGCACAATCAGGGTCTTATTAGCTTCAGGATCCTTATCGCCAGCCACGCCGCATTCTCGCCGTTGTCGACACCAACACAGGCAACCGGTACCCCTTTTGGCATCTGGGCAATCGCGAGGAGTGCATCAAGTCCATTGAGTGTCCCGCTCACCGGAACTCCAATAACCGGTTTATCTGTCTTCGATGCGATGACGCCGGGAAGTGCCGCGGAAAGTCCGGCAATTGCGATGAACACCTTTACTTTGCTTTCTTTAATATAAGCGTCCAGTTTGTCGGGATCACGGTGGGCTGAGATGATCTGGGCGTCATATGACACCTTTCTTTCGTCAAAGACCTTCTTCACCTTGTCCGTAATTGCCGAATCCGAAGAGGATCCAGAAATGATAGCAACGTCTGCCATGTCAGCCATCCAAACATATATTGTGCCTATAAGATATACTATGAGCAGATCCACATGGAAAAAGAACTCCTTCTGATGCTGCCGGGCCCGGTTCCAATGCCGGAACGGGTCAGGTATGCAATGATGCGTCAGGCAATAAATCACCGCAGCGCCGAATTCGGTGCGGTCTATGCTGACTGTGTGCGGGTATTGAAGACTGCATTTGGAACAACAAACGACCTCTTCGTGATCAGTGGATCCGGAACTGCCGGCATGGAAGCTGCAGTCGCAAACTTTGGCAGGGACAAGGATATTGCCTGCCTTGTCAACGGGAAGTTTGGCGAGCGGCTCTATAAAATCAGCCAGCGTTATGGAAAGGCACACGAAATCGGCTCTGACTGGGGAACACCGCTTAACCTTGAAGCACTTGAGGAGCAGCTCAGGCAGGGTGCTGAAGTAGTCACGCTCGTGCACAACGAAACGTCTGCCGGTATCAGGAACCCTGCAAAGGAAGTCGGCCGCCTCGCCAAAAAGTATGATGCCCTGTTTTTAATGGATGGCATTACCTCGATTGGTGGTGATATCGTTGAGGCAGATGCCTGGGGAGCAGATGTTGCTATCGTCGGATCCCAGAAATGTCTCGCTGCTCCGGCAGGACTTGCCGGTATCTCGGTAAGCGGCCGGGCATGGGAGAGGCTTTGTAAGAATCCCCCCTTCTATCTCGATCTTGCGGCGTACAAAAAGAGTGCCGCAGGAAAACCGATGGAGACACCATACACACCAGCAGTCCCGCTCTTTTTAGCACTTCGGGAAGCATGTCTTATCCTTGAAGAAGAGGGTATGGCAAACCGTATCGCACGTCACCAGAAAATGGCGCAGGCAGTGCGGGGAGCAGCGAAAACCTGGGGGCTCTCCCTTTTCCCGAAGATCGATGCAAAGCACGAATATTCCAACACGGTCACCGCGATTTCCTATCCACCCGGTGTGAAGGATGACGAGATGCGGGCAATTATTAAGAAGATGGGGATTGTCATCGCCGGCGGTCAGGATCACCTGAAGGGGAAAATCTTCAGGATTGGGACTATGGGCGCGGTCAGCCCACCGGAGATTCTTGCAACACTCGCGTTAACGCAGCATGCATTAAAGAAACTGGGATGCAAGGTGCAGGGTGACGGTGTGCAGGCAGCCTGCGAGGTGCTGGGATGAGGGTGGGGGTTGCTGATACCACCTTTTCACGCGTCAATATGGGAGCGATAGCGATCGATGAGCTAAAAAAACATGCAAGTGTTGCGATTGAGCGGGTAACTGTACCGGGTATCAAGGACCTGCCGGTAGCCTGCAAGAAACTGATTGAAGAGCGTAAATGTGACATTGTAATGGCACTTGGCATGCCGGGAGAAAAAGAGAAGGACCGGCTCTGCGCACATGAAGCCTCACAGGGTCTCATCATGTGCCAGCTCATGACCAGCACTCACATCATTGAAGTTTTTGTGCATGAAGATGAAGCACACGATGGACACGAGCTTGCATGGCTTGCAGAACAACGTACCCGTGAACATGCGATCAATGCAGTAAAACTGATCCTTCACCCTAAAGAGCTCGAAAAAGAAGCCGGTACTGGTCAACGACAGGGATTTGCCAATGCAGGACCGGCACGCCGTTAGGGAAAAACCGCAGAGCGTACAAATTTATCAGGTCCGATTCACAAGAGATGATTAACTATGTGTGATACAAATCCGATAAAACTGGGTTTTGTTGTTGCGGAATTCAACCGCGACATCACTTATATGATGGAGATCGAAGGAAGAGAGCATGCGGCTTTTCTCGGGGCGGAAGTGACAGAATGCCTGTACGTACCCGGTGCATATGACATGCCGCTGGCAATCAAGAAGATGCTGCAAGCGGGAAAAGTCGATGCAGTTGTTACTATCGGTTGTGTTATTGAAGGTGCAACGCAGCACGACGATATTGTCGTGCAGCACGCAGCCCGTAAGATTATCGATCTGTCACTTGAATTCGGTAAACCGGTAACCCTTGGTATTTCCGGGCCTGGCATGACACGCCTTGAGGCAAACGAGCGGATCGATTATGCGAAGAGGGCAGTTGAATCCGCCATCAAACTTGTCCAGCGATTAAGATGAAACTGCTCTCGGAAAAGATAGCTGCGATCGCCCCTTCCGCAACCATTGCGATATCCGATAAGGCAAAGAAGATGCAACGGGATGGCATCGATGTCATCAGCCTTTCGATAGGTGAGCCCGATTTCGACACACCGAGGCACATCAAGGATGCCTGTATCGATGCTCTGAACCGTGGTGAGACGCATTATGCTCCGAGCAACGGGATCCCCGAACTCCTGCATGCAATCAGTGAAAAAATTACAAGAGAAAATCATTTTTCGTGCAGTCCTGAACAGGTGATCGTTACCTGCGGTGCAAAAGATGCGATCTACGAGGCTATGGAAGCGGTACTGAATCCTGGCGATGAAACCCTTCTCCTCACACCCGCATGGGTTTCCTATGAACCCTGTGTGCAGATAGCCGGTGGTAAAGTGGTGAGACATGCCGTCAATGCGAAAACGTTCCAGATTGATGACTCTCTTCTCGAATGGGTTAACGATAAAACCAAGATGATTGTAGTTAACTCACCATCAAATCCATCCGGAGCAGTTTTCAATCAGAAATCGATGAAACTGGTTGCAGATGTCTGTCAGGATAACGATATCTTCGCTATGTCTGATGAGATCTACGAGAAGCTGGTGTATGGCAAAAAACACATCTCTCTTGCAGCGATTGATGATATGGCGCAACGCACCATCACCATCAATGGATTTTCCAAGTCATACGCGATGACCGGCTGGAGGCTGGGTTATGCTGTTGCGCCAATGGATATTATCCGGCAGATGTCCAAGGTGCAACAACACTCGGTCAGCCAGGCAGCCACGTTTGCAATGTGGGGTGCAGTAGCGGCACTTGTAGGGGATCAACACTGCGTGGAAGAGATGCGGGCTGAGTTTGACCGGCGGAGAAAATACGTGATATCCGAACTAAACCAGATGGGGTATGATACTGCGCCTTCAGACGGGGCGTTCTACGCATTCGTCAAAGTCGGTGGCGATGACATGGAGATTGCAACCCGCTGGCTCGAACAGGGGCATGTTGCCGCAACTCCGGGCAGTGCCTTCTATGCCTCCGGATGGATCCGGCTCTCGTATGCAACCTCGATGGATAAATTAAAGGAAGCAATGGGGCGAATCCGAAGGGTTGGATAAACGAAATTTAATTTCTTCGGATAAAATCCCGGGAAAGATCTATCCTT
>JBGOZZ010000152.1:0-4261 GCA_041480465.1 Methanoregula sp.
CCACCGCAGTTTCTTCCCGTGCGCCTTTCCCGCGATGATATTGCTGCGGTCCTGAGAATTCCGCCCGCTGAAATAGGAGAAAAAAACCGGATTATGCTGGTGAATGCCGGTCTTGCAACCCTGATCGTCCCGCTTGCCTCCTTTGACACCCTCCTGGCACTCCACCCTGACCAGAAGAACCTGCGGGAGTTCTGCCTGGTAAACAACATTGAAATTATCCTGGTCTTTACCCAGGAGGTCTCATCTGACCGGAATAATTACCGGACCCGGGTGTTTGCACCGGTTTTTGGTTACCTTGAAGATCCTGCAACGGGTTCGGGGAATGCAGCATTGGGCTATTACCTGCTGGATGGCGGAACCTGGGACGGGCGGATGCTGAGCATCGAGCAGGGCCGCAGCAGGGAGCATCCCAATATCATCCGGCTGGTAAGTGACGCCTCAAAGGTCCAGCGCGGCGTCTTTTTCGGGGGAAAAGCCCGGGTGAAAATTGAAGGGGACTATCTTCTCTATCCGTAAATTTTCTATGGGTGGTATTTTCTCCGGCATGTACCGTACTGCTGAAGAGATCGTAACATCATGGGATTGACAGAAGCAATCTTTCCATCTCCTGGAGCAGGCAATAATAAACCCGGGAGGGTACTAGAGAGGCGCTGAAAATTTCCCGGTCCTTTTTTTTGTAACACATACCTATTTCTTTTAACACTGGAGAGAAAACTGTACTACCGTTCAGGTGCGGGCTTCATGAAAACGGGAAAATTCATCAGACCTCATGAAAAGCGAGCCGTGGCAGCGAGCGGAATCCGGGAGATAGCAGCCCGGCTCGGTGCAGCCCGGACCAAAGGAGAGCTTGGGGAAATCCTCGCCCGCGAGATCCAGGGGTATTCTATGTTCGACCTCCAGATCATCGGGGGGAGGCTCAACAGCGAGATCGAGAAACTTCCTTCCCCCTACCGGGAATCTATCCGTCCCTATTTCCGCGAGCAGCTTTTTGGCAAGCACCACCAGATCCTCGTCCTGCACCACAGCAGGGCATTATCCCGGTTGAGCGGTCCGGTCCGCGACCCGGAAACGTTCCGGAAATTCTGCGAGATGATCCCGGATGGGTGTTTTGCGTGGGATGATTCAAGCGAACGCAACCCGTATTTCCGGAACCCGAAGAACCGCCTCTTCTATTACCTGATTGCTGCATTCACCATGTTTGTCCTCGACGAACCGGGGCACCCTGCAGGCATGCCGTTTCCGGGCGGTTTTTCTGTCGAGCAGCGGGGCAGGGATTATTATTGCCTGATCCGGGACAAAGAAAAAGACGTATTCTATTCCATCTGCAATTTCTGCCCGGCTCTCCAGACTGAAGAGAACGGACAGGAAAAAGGAATTTATAGAAATGTTCAAAATAAATCTGAACGCTCACAGTGATTTCATCCCTGCTGTTGGGGCTTCCCCGGGTGCGATAATCCATGAACAGGTTTTAAAAATTACGATCGCTCTATGCGCAGGTGTTGTGGGGGGGGATAGGCACTGTCTCCTCCTTTATCTGCGTGAAATTTCAAATAATTGGCTGATAAAAAATGAATTCAGCAACGCAAAAAATGGAATAGTTTCCATCTTTCACATTCGCCTGACCCGTCATCTCTCTACATGGCTGCCGTCACAGAACGGTTTATTGCACGATTTTCCGCACCTGCACAGTGTCACGCGGTTGCGTATTTCATACACATGACCGTCTGACGATTCAACCGCAATACCGCCGCGTACCCAGAGCGGACCGTGTTCATCACGGGGAGGATACTCGATGATCACAATAGATTTTTCAAATTCAGGTTCGAGTGTATTACCGGTCTCTGAATCCCAGACGACCAGGCGTCCGGACGGGCAGTTTCCTGCCTCTTCGATCGCGAGTTCCCGCGCCTCACTATTATCCGACTGACGAGTAAGGTTCCAGATCCCACCGGCACGCATGCAAAAACGTGCATGGACACACATCCCTTCGGCATCTGTCAGCGACAGTGTCGGGCCGTCAATTCTCTCAACGCGGTCAAGATACGGGGTATCATCTGCTGTCTCGGTTCCGTCAAACTGAATTTTTGCATGGGTCCCGTCGCAGAATGGTTTGTTTTTAGAGTGCCCACACCGGCATAGTGCATATTGTTCCTGCAGCGGGTACGTCTTCACTTCTCGCCAGGTGCTGCTGTAACCCTCTGAATCGTTGCAGATCTCCTTTTTGATGAGGGGGATTTTGCCTGAAACTATATAGGGACCGTTCTTGCTCACCTTGATTTTTTTATTATCATCATTTGATAAGAACGGGGGTTCCTTTTTTGGTGTCATGGCTCGTGCATAATCTTATTGTTTTTTTAATATTTATTGCATTCAAATGAATTATTTCATCTATTCATACGAAGGAACGGTTCATGCAGGTCCGAATCCTGCACATTGCTCAACAGACCCTCGGGTTCCTTCGTTGGTAAATGAAAAAAATTCCGAACGATGCTCCTCCCTTCTCTATAGCCAGCGAGACGTTATCAACCGCGATCACGTCCTCATACTTTTTTGTGAGATTCTTTGCTTCCAGCATGACTGCCCTTGCCCTGCACCTTTGTAGTTATGCTTAAGCCCGTGTCTCTTCACGTAAATACATCTCGGTTGTGGGATCGTTAAAAAATGAGCTCAGGGTTCTATTTGCTTCTCACCAGAATGCTTCTTCCTTTCTTCCAGACGTTCTGTCAGATCTCCCATGACAGAAAGAATTGCAGGCATAATGAAGATCGCACCCATCAGCGAGAACCCGACCGCGATAAGGGTCGTGATACCGAAGTTGCTGATGATGGGAAACGTTGCAAGGCAGAGTGCCGAGAACCCAAAAAAGGTTGCGAGCCCGGAGATCGTTATTGCCGTACCTATCTTGTTCACACTTTCCTGGATTGCAGCAATATGGTCGTGCAAACGCTCTTCCTCTTCTGCGTACCGCTCCATAACAAGGATCGTATATTCAGCGGCAACACCTATGGTCATGGATCCCAGTGTTGCTGTAAGCGGGGTGTACGCGATTCCCAGCACATACATCGCCATTGCGTTCCACCCGACAATAAAGATAATCGGGACAAGCGGTGTAACTGCATGGACATGACGGTATACCAGCGCGAGGAACACAAAGACGAGGACGAACCCAAGTAAGGTCATCGCCTCTTTTGAGGATGAGAGCCCGTTGATGAGTGATGTAAAAAGATAAAACGATCCCACCGGTGCAAGGGTGATGCCTACAGGAGGCTGCAGGAATGCAATATCTCTTTCCATCTGGACTTTAAGGTCATTCATGGTGGCCATCTCCAGGTTGATGGTGTTAAACCGGATGACACCTTCCATCGAACCGCTCAGGTAGGATTTTCTGACATCGGATGGGATCTTTTCAATCACGGCATTGAGCTGGTTCTGGTCTTCGGGCATTACACCTCCGTTATATGCAAGGATATACGTGACAATGCTTGTCGCACGGGTAAGTTCGGTGTGACGTGCGAGCTCATATTCCTGGAATTCCTTTATCCATCGCACGGTGTCGAGGTCGGTGACACGGCTCCCCTGGATAATGAAATCGGCGGTGCTTGTCGAGCCGAGGATGCCGGTCACTTTATCCATCTGGATTTTTGCCGGCATGTTGCTTGGGACAAATGAGTTCTCGCTTGTTTCAATAGGGATCCGGGGATCAATCTGGAAACCGATGAGGGCGACCATCCCGGCAATCAGGAGGATTGGGATCGGGTTTTTTGCAATTTTTACCGAAATATCGGTCAGGAACTGGCCGTACGACCACGAACTCTTTTTCTGTGCACTGCTGCCTGAATTATCCTGAGTTTTTGAAGGAACGTAATCGCACGCCCCTTCGCCGACCGCATAACAGAGTTCAGTTTTTTGTGGTTTTGGCGTATAGTTGACGAGATGTGCAATCGTCGGGATCCCGATAAGTGAAATGACATAACAGCTCATGACGCCTATCATCGCCACAAGCCCGAATGAGCGGATCATGGGGACCGTCGAGATAAACATCGCGATAAATCCCATACAGGTGGCAAGCATTGCGTACATGACGGCAGGGCCGGTACGGGTTATCGTCACCAGCACTGCTTTGTCGAGCGATCCTTTCCGGGACTCTTCGTCCAGGCGGGCATGGAACTGGATCCCGTAATCGATCCCAAGCCCGATCATCACCGGAAAGGCACCCATCACCGCCATATTGAGCTTGATTCCGGCAAGCCCCATAAAACCC
>JBGOZZ010000153.1:0-4260 GCA_041480465.1 Methanoregula sp.
CTGTGTCGCCCTCGCACAAGTGTATGGAACGCCTCTTTATGTGACAAGCGAAGATCGAATCGTTGAGCAGTACCAGAGCTACAAAACGGCCCTCCTTGCGCTGTACCCAAAGGTCCAGGTACTCTTTGCGGCAAAAGCCAATGGCAATCTTGCCGTGATGCGGGCACTCGCCCGGGTCGGTGCAGGTGCGGATGTCTTCTCTTCAGGGGAACTCCATCTCGCGCTCGATGCAGGCATGGCACCGGAAAAACTTCTCTTCAACGGCAGTTCCAAAACACCGTATGACCTGCAGCTTGCAGTCGAAAAAGGAGTGAAGGTGTCGGTAGATTCGCTTGACGAACTTCACCAGCTCGATGCTGTCGCACAGGCAGCAGGAAAAACGGTAAAGATTGCGTTCAGGGTAAATCCGGCCCTTGAAGTCCCCACGCACCCGAAGATCGCGACCGGGCTTGCGACCAGCAAATTTGGCATTCCCCATAAGGAAATCCCTGCTGCATACCGGGAAGCTCTCGCATGTAAAAACATACAACCGGTCGGGATCCACTGCCATATCGGTTCACAGATCCTTGATATCGAGCCTTTCGTCAGGGCGGCTGAAGTAATGGTGCGGATCGCACAGGAACTCACCAGAATGGGCGTGAAGCTCGAGTTCATCGATCTCGGGGGAGGGCTCGGGATCCCCTACCACCACGACACCGATCCCGCCCCTGCACCGGAAGACTATGCGGCAAAGGTCGTCCCGGTTTTCAGGGCCGGCGTCGAAGCTTGCGGGATCACCCCGGAACTCTGGGTTGAGCCCGGGCGTTCAGTCGTCGCTGATTCGACAGTTCTCTTAACCAGGGTAAACTCGACAAAATCAGCACACAAAAAATTTGCCAATGTGGATGCAGGCTTCAACCTGCTCATCCGCCCGGCAATGTATGATGCCTACCATGAAGTCATCGTTGCAAATAAAGCGGATGCCCCTCTCACTACAGAATATACCGTAACGGGCCCCATCTGCGAAACAGGAGACATCCTTGCAGCGGACCGGAGACTTCCGCAGGTTGCTGCCGGTGACATCATTGCAGTCCTTGACGCCGGGGCATACGGGTTTGCCATGTCCTCGCAGTATAACTGCCGTCCCCGTTGCCCGGAGGTTTTGGTGCTGGGGTCCCAGGTATCTCTGATGCGCGAGGGCGAGACTGTCGGAGATATCACCGCTCCTATGCGCCGCCCGCCCTGGCAACGGTGAGGAGGCGCTAAGGCCTGTGTTGTTCCACTACGCGCTGGTGGATGACCTCATCTCAAAAGAGGAGTTCGAAAGGCGAGTGGAAACGAAGATCGATGAGTGCGGGGACCTTGTCGATGAGCCGACTGCAGCCATGCTCGTAATCGGTGAACTTGGCCGCCAGCATGTAAAGATACGGGGTCTTTCAGGAAAATCCAGCCTCTTTTCTTTTTTCGGTAAAGTGATCGACAAGACAGAACCGAAGGAATTTGACCGGAAAGACGGAGAGAAGGGCTGGGTTGCCACCCTGCTGCTGGCAGATGAGACCGGAACCACCCGGGTTGTGCTGTGGGATGAGAAAGCGGGGGCTGCGGGGGATATCGTTGTCGGTGATGTGCTGGAGGTAATCGGGCGCCACCCGGGTAAGAGCACCACCGAGATCTATGCACTTGCCCTTCGCAAGGCCAGCTGTGAGATCACCTGTTCCCTCCCCAAAAACGGAGCAGCCGGGGAGAGCCTGTCAGCAGAACCGGTGGATCTTGATGCGGTACTGATTGCCTGTGAAGAGCCCAGGACTTTCAGCCGCAGGGACGGCACGGCCGGTGAGATGATGGAAATTGTGATTGGGAATGCCCAGGGCACTGCCCGGGTGGTAGCATGGGTGCCGGACCTGTTTGCAGATATCCTCCCGGGCACTTCTGTCCATATCAGCGGTGCAAAACCAGACAGGCGCGGCGTGGGGAGAGCCTACAGCCTCGATGAGAAGAGCTCGGTTGCCGTCACCGATCAGGTAATCACGGTCCCGTTCATCCCCCTGGGTTCCGTTGGTGAAGAAGGGGTCTATTCAATAAAGGGTGAAGTAAGAGAAGTAAAAGAACCACGGTCGTTTACGAGCCGGAACGGTTCTGCATCCTGGGTAAGAAATATTGTCGTAAGTGACGGGAAAGATGAGATGAAAGTTGTACTCTGGGGCGAAAAAGCACTTATCGCGGTCAATGCCGGTGATCACGTTGAGGTTTACCATGCAACAGCAAAACCCGGCCGTTTCGGGGGGATCGAACTGGGTGTCGGAAAAGGGAGTTCATTTTGTGTTCCCAAAAGTGAGCCGGAACCTGTCGTTTTTGAGGGAACGATCATTGCCGGAACGGGGTGCACCTTTATTGATAATGGCGCCGAACGATATCTTATCGAGGGGAATTTCCCGCATGGGGCTGAGATGCGGGTAACCGGCATCCTTTCGGGCAGCCGGATTATACCTGAACACGTTCAACCGGTTGAACTCAAACCGGAAACCCTGCTGCTGGAGATCCAGGGGTTTTTGAAAGAACTCACTCCATAAGTCACACTTTCACCCTGCGCAGTCCGAGATCATATATGCCCATGTTTAACATTTTGATGTGCCATAGGAGATGTGCAAGAGATGGCCCAAGGACCTTTAGAGATTGAAGATTTACCGGGCGTTGGCCCGAGCACCGCAGAAAAACTCCGTGAAGCGGGGTACCTCTCTGTGGAGAGTATTGCAACTGCATCACCGGCAGAACTTTCCGAAATTTCGGAGATCTCCGAGTCAACAGCAAAAAAGATCATTAAAGCTGCACGTGAAGCGGCGGATATTGGCGGGTTCAAAACCGGAAAAGACATCTTCGAGCAGAGAAAGGATGTCAGGAAACTGTCGTTCCGCGTTCCCGAACTCGATGCCCTGATGGGAGGGGGCCTGGAAACCCAGGCCATCACCGAGATGTATGGTGAGTTCGGTTCCGGTAAGAGCCAGATCGTCCACCAGATGGCAGTTAATGTCCAGCTTCCCGAAGATCAGGGAGGGCTTAACGGGAGTGCCATTTATATCGATACCGAGAATACCTTCCGTCCTGAACGAATTGAACAGATGGTACATGGACTTGGGATCGATAACGCAGACCCGCAGGAATTCCTGAATAACATCCACATCGCACGGGCTCATACGTCAGATCACCAGATGCTTCTTGTGGATAATTCGCGGGATCTTGCCGCGGAGCTGAAAGACAGCGAGCGCCCGGTCAAACTCTTCATCATAGATTCGCTCACCGCCCATTTCAGGGCTGAATATGCCGGACGGGGAACACTCGCGGCACGCCAGCAGAAGCTGAACCGGCACATGCACGAGCTCTTCAAGCTCATTGACGAACATAATGCCGTTGCACTGGTGACAAACCAGGTCATGTCCAACCCGGCAGTCTTTTTCGGTGACCCGACAAAACCTATAGGGGGTAACATTGTCGGGCACACCGCGACATTCCGGCTCTACCTGCGCAAGAGCAAGGGCGGTAAACGTATTGCACGCCTTGTTGACAGTCCCAATCTTCCCGAAGGTGAAGCACCGTTCATGGTAGAAGAAGCAGGTCTCAAATCGTGCTGAAGGCGCTCCTTACCGATATTGACGGGACGGTCACTGATCCGTCCCGCCGGCTTAACACCGGTGCAGTCGAAGTGATAAGATCACTCGTCGATCAGGGAGTGGAAGTAGTCCTTGCAAGCGGGAATACTTCCTGTTTCATGGATGCCCTTTGCAGAACGATAGGAACTGACGGGACATTCATTGCAGAGAACGGGGGGGTGTTCAGAGTCGGGTTTACCGGTACTCTCCACATCAAAGGAGATCAGAGCCTATGCAAAAAAGCGCTTGAAGCCGTTCAGGCGTATTACCGGGATCGGGGAAAAGAGATCGTGCTCCTCAGTCCTACGTACCGTTTCACGGATATTGCATTTGCCCGCACAGTTCCTTCCGATGAAGTAGAGAAAATACTCAAAGACCATCCCATAAAAGTGATCGATACAGGGTATGCAATTCACCTGCAGGCACCAGGCATCGACAAAGGCACTGCACTGGAAGCACTCGTGCAGGAGATGGGCCTGCTGCCATCGGATTTCCTTGCCATCGGCGACTCGGTGAATGATATCCAGATGCTCAGGAAGGCAGGTATCGGAGTAACCGTGGCAAATGCCCATCCCGATACAAAGGCAGTGGCTGAATTTATTGCAGAAAAAGAATATGGAAATGGGTTTGTTGAAGC
>JBGOZZ010000154.1:0-4259 GCA_041480465.1 Methanoregula sp.
AATGCAATCATCGTATCCGATACCTGGTATACTAACCAGTATGGCGGGGGAAATGTGTACGATCAGGTGAATGTCAACTTAAAGGATGTCAGCACATTATCAGCAGTTGAAGATGCCATTGACAAAAAAGTCAACCGGAACAAGGAAGTTGTCCGTATCTCCGATTCCAGTTCCAGAATTACCAGTGTTTCTTCTACCCTGAGCTCCCTCACTACGTTCATCCTTGCGATTGGCAGCATATCGCTCCTTGTCGCTGCTACCAGTATTTTTAACGTGATGATGATGTCGGTGAGCGAACGGGTTCAGGAGATTGGTATTTTGCTCTCTATCGGAACAGAAAAGGGTGAGGTGCGCCGGATGTTCCTCTACGAAGCGTTCATCCTTGGGATTATTGGTGCTGTTATTGGCGGGATCATGAGCGTTATCATCGGTTATTCCGTGGTAAGTGCCATGATCGGCAATACTGCCTATTTCTTCCTTCCTGAGAGTATAGTCTACATTCCAGCCGGGATGTTCATCGGGATGATCGTTTGTATTGTTTCCGGGCTCTATCCGGCATGGAGGGCATCGAATTTGGACCCGATCGATGCACTGAGGAGCGAGTAGTGCCGATAATCCGGCACCTGGCGGCCTTATCCTGGCCTGACTATTTCCTTTTCCCATGAACCCGGCTGTTAAAAAAGGGGCCGGGGGATATTCATGTCCGGTCTGTGTTTTCCAAACAATCGTTCGGGTTTTCCGAAATACACCCCCGAACACCTCGCTTTTGACAGGTATGTCGTCAGACGATCTTACACAGCAATCAGCTGATCCGGGAACTGAATTGTCTTTTCATCGGATGATACTTGTGTCTGTAACGTCAGAGTTTCGCCGATGCATTTGGTAGCAAATACACCACAATCGGCATTAATGGTTATCGGTTCGGATTTTTCCTGTCCCCCTGCAATATCACCTATGCAGCGTCTGATGGAGAGGTCGCCATTGAGGTTTATAACCTCATTTCTGCTGTTATGGAGGCCGACAGTAATACAGACATTGTGGGCTGTTTCATAGCCGGTATTAGTAATCGCTGCAACCAGCTGTCGGCAGGTCAGTCCGCAACTGGTCTGTTCTCCGGGCTGGAGCACAAAATCGACTGGTATTTTTAATGTTTCTTTTACTGTGTACTCAGTGGGTTGCTGGATTGTCTGAGACCCTTCAGTTTGTTGAAGGGTAGGGATCTGACGTTGTGAGGTGGAATTTGTTGCTCCAAGGCTTACTGGTTTTTCACTGTTTTGCGGTACCTGAAAAAATAGGTACGCCGAGATAGCTGCGATTATTATTACTGCAGCAATAACACCTGCTAAAAACAAAATCTTTTTTCCCGGGATTCGTGCTGGTTTTTCATGTGCATCTGCCCCCATCACGTTCATACGCCCCTCCTCTCCTGTTGAACACAAGACTATTGTAAATGATAGAATAATAACCTTGCAGGAAAGTTTTATTCCTTTGCTCTGGTGACGTCAGGAACCGGCGTTACATCCAATCCTCGTTCAGACACCATCCATGATATCGGAGGCAGAAGGAAGGTGAAGAAAAGTATTGTCATCGCTGGAAAAAAAATATATAGAATTCAATTATTCTGAGCTGATAAACATGAAGATCAAGGCGCTTAATTGCTTGAGTACCCCGCTTGAATTCTTAAAGAAAAAATCCGGATGGTTCGCAGGGCGGGGTACTCTCTTTCCGGATTTTTCCAGAATTTTTCGTTTTCTGCGTGCATCGAAATCATGTCTGCTTGTTGAAGGGCTGGTTGATGAACCGGTACGCCCCTTTGGGTACCCGGATTTCAAAACGTGCACCTGTGCCATATATCCCGGTTTCCCGTATTGAGATATCGGTAATGGACAGGATCTGTCGTGACAGGTACATGTCGAGTCCGGTATTCTGAAAAAACTGGCGGTTGAATATCTTCTCTTTTGCATCGGGTGGGATACCTATACCGTCATCCACACAGATCACAACCAGTTCTTCAAAGGACTCCTTACAGAAGAACCGGAGGTTTTTGATCTTCCTGCCATACCTGACAGCGTTGTCAATGAGATGAAAAAATACTTTCTCAAGCAGATGATCGGCATAAATTTCCACCCGGTCAGTATCAACTGAGAGAACAATCGATCCCGTACGAACACTGGCAGCCGCGGTTTTGATCAATCCGCTGAGATTATACCACGCCGGTGGCTGTATCCCGATATTCTGATAATCCCGGGTGAAGGTGATCAGGTTCTGGATGGCATTTGCCGCCGCCAGCTCCTTATCAAAGGATCTGAGCAGGAAGGCAGGGTCACGGACCTGTTCTCTTGAGAGTTCGATATATCCTTTCACAACGGTTAAGTGGTTGAGAATTTCATGGCGGGTAATACAGCTGAACGTGTTCAGTTTTTTATGAGCCCGCTGGAGGGCATCTTCTTCCTGCACTTTATCGCTGGTGTCCACGAGTGAAAGGATTAACCTTCCCGTATCCGGAATCGGGGTCATCGTGAGCGATCCATAGCGCAGTTGGCCGTCGAACCGGATGAACCGGAATTCATTGTTTACGGTCGCGACTTTTAGGTTAATCCGGCACTCATATTCATATTTCTTCATCCGATCCAGTTCTTTTGGAGCAACAAACTCAGTCCACTTTTTCTTCCCTTCTACTTCATCCCTGACATAACCGATGATCTTCTCAAATTCCGGATTAATATAGGAGATGGTTGCATCCTCTTCAATGATTGCTATTGCCGATGCGGTATTCTCGAGGATGGCCATATATTCTGATTTAGTATCCTGCAGAACGATTTCCCGTTGTTTCAATCGTGTCAGATCCGAAATAGATTCGATCGCTCCATCAAAATCCCCGGATCTGTTAAAAACCGGTGAGGCAATTTCCCGTATAATCTTGGATTTTCCGTCCGCAGTTATCACCATAGTTTCTGCTGACAGGGTATTTCCGGTCCACAGTATTTCCCGGTACCCCATCTTCTCAATTTCCGGATCGGATGCAAATATCAGGTCAATAATCATGGACCGGCGTTCCCCAAAGAAGGGAATGGCATATTCATGGTTGTCTTTTTTAAGAATATCTGCAGCTAAAATTCCGGTTAATTCTTCGATTGCCCGGTTCCAGGCGATGATCCTCCCATTCCGGTCAATCGCAAATGTGGGATCAGGAATATTATAGATCACCCCGGACATTTGCAGGTTTTCGTACTCGAATTCATTATCCCTTTGCGGATCATTGGTAATTTCCACAAAGGACAGTATAAATCGTCGTGTCCTTGGGATAACAGCGGCATTAACGGATACGTACCGGCTCTGTTTTTTCCTGTCTACCAAACTTACAAAATATTGTCTTGTTGCCTGCTCCCCCGTTGCTCTGCACTCGACAAGGAAATTTGTGAGTTTGTCAACCATTTCCGGCGCGACAAACTCCATCCATTTTTTCTTTCCTTCTATCTCTTTCTGGCTGAAGCCGACAAGCTGCCGGAATCTGTTATTAGCCAGGGAAATTTTTCCATCTTTTTCAATTATTATGGTAGGAATACTGGAATTTTCAAAAATTGTACGATATTTTTTTTCAGAAGCACGTAATGCGGTAAGAATGGCATTTTTCATCTCTTTTTGAGGTGGGGTCGTGTCTGCTGGCATGTCTACTCTTTTGCAGGTTCAGATTGGGGAAATGTTTTTTGGATTCTCAAACGTGAGATCCTGCCTCGAGGTACTCTTTTTCTTGAACAAGTACGTGAACCTTATGCTATAATTATTTATTGAAAATACCTTATCCAGGCAGTCTTGGTGATATCAACTATTTTTATTGTGATCAGTTCTCTAGTTTTTAACTGAATAACGCCCCGTGCCCACGAGATCAACTCACGATATCTCACATTTCATCTTGTTTCCAGATTGTATGTAACAGGCTGTGGAACAATCAGCTGTATGTAATATAATCAAGGACCAAAAAAGGATCAGGATTGCTTCTCCACGCGCGTTCAGAGAGAATTCCCATACTTCCACAAGTGAAAGTTCACCGGCTCTTCCTTTTTAGTCGGATCCTGCAATTATTGCCTCTTTTTTGATTCTGAACCATCCGGAACATTTCCTGGGAAATTGAAAAGAGTTCAGACGATTGGTTTTTACCGAACCAGAGTCACACTTAATGCTCCAAAAATGCTACATTCATCCAACGGCACACGCTGATGTGTGGAGAACATATGAGAAAAAAGCACATCATTCTTGCA
>JBGOZZ010000155.1:0-4244 GCA_041480465.1 Methanoregula sp.
CGAGCTGAAAAGCATCCGGTCTCTCTTGGAGAAACGCTGTAGTCTGCGTTTTCCCGCGATGCCCTACGCCCCGGGAAAATTCATGAAGTGATAATAACCCTCAAAACCTTTTATAAAAACCATTAACCATTTAGCGCACGTGTAAGAGCGTGGTGATACGCTTGGAAAGACATCCCGTTAAATCCCGTATTCTGCGCTCTGTGGGATATGATGAGAACTCAAAAATCCTTGAGATCGAATTTCACTCAGGACTTGTTTACGAGTATTTAGGAGTCCCCCCAAAAGTCTACAAGGATCTTATAAGTTCGGACGCAGTTGGAAAATACTTTTCCGACAAAGTCCGGAACCGGTTCCGGACAAAACAGATAGCCAAATAAATCTCACAAGGGAGCGTGTCTCCGACTGAAAAGTGATTGCGGGGGAACTGCAGTTTCCTATGTCCCCGGATTAATCTGCACTATGAACGATCGTGAATTATCACCTTCAGGCCTTGTTTCTTGAGACCTCTTTTAAGAAGTGAACAGCGGCTTACCTATGACACCGGTCTGTTCCATGGTCTTCTTTAAATCATCGGACATCGCGAATTTTCTGGTGTAACACCATTTTTCCCGGCAAGAGCCCATGAAAGAATTAGAGCGGAAACAGCCGGACCGAATGTACCGCAGAATACGAGAATTATTGGCAGTATACCTTCATGGGGGCCGGAAAACACCAATGCCACGGGTATCCAGAATGCCCACGAGAAAAGGTACGCGAGTACGGAAAATGCAGCCACAGGATGTGTGCGGATCACTGCACTCAGAGAAAATGTCATTGTTCAGGTTTTCCCGGAAAGAATATTTCAGGATTGGTTTTTGCCGGGCAGGGGAAGATTTAATGTGGAGATATACAATCCTCATCACAATGATGAGGATCACGGTATGTGCAAAAGGCAGGGTCCAGGGGGTCGGGTACCGTTACTTTGTAACCGACTGTGCCCGGGAGAGCGGCGTATCCGGATTTGTTAAAAATATGCCTGATGGTTCTGTTATGATTGTTGCCGAGGGCAGGGATGATGCTCTTGACACATTTGTACGAAAAGTAAAAGCACAAATCGATACGCTCATCCGGGTCGATACCCTCGATGTCACCCGGTGCGAACCGACCGGTGAGTTTTCCGGGTTCGGGATACGCTGGTGAGCGGGCATACCGGCATACCGTGACGGCAAAAAACGGACTGACATGATTATGCAGACAGAAGGAAAATACCCGAAGCATGCAGCTTCTGAATTCATCCGGGCTCTTGATCCCGCAGAAGCACAAAAGATCCAGGAGATGCTGAAGCACCACTGCATAATTGAAAGAACTATTGATATCTGTGAAATCCGGCATGTTGCAGGAGCCGATGCTGCATATGATCAGGATACGATATATGCTGCCGTTGTCGTCATGAAATTTCCCGGGCTGGAGGTTGTGGAAAAAACATGTTCGGTACAGGACGTCCCGTTTCCTTATATTCCCGGGCTGTTGTCCTTCCGTGAAGGACCGGCGATCCTGGATGCGTTCAGCAACCTTACCACGGTTCCGGATCTCATCTTTATTAACGGACACGGGTATGCACATCCGAAAAGGTTTGGTATTGCCAGTCATGTCGGCTTGCTTCTTGATGTCCCTTCGATCGGCGTGGCACAGCATCTGTTGATCGGGGATGTCGATCTGCCCGGCACAGCATGCGGGTCCACTGAGCCGGTGGTTGACAAAAGCGAGATTATCGGCATGGCAGTCAGGACCGTAACAGGTGCTAAGCCGGTTTTTATTTCTGCCGGGCACAAGGTGGATCTTACACAGGCTGTTGACATGGCACTGAAAACGACAACAATACACAGGATTACCGAGCCGGTCTGGCATGCGGATCTGGTGTCGCGGCAGTGCAGGAATAAGCAATCCGTTGGTTGATCGACTGGATTCTTGTTCGGGTCCTGTATATAGCGGCACGACAGACAGTTTCTGTTCATCGAAATGAAGCACCATTGAATCAATCCTGGTATACAGGTCAGTAAACCTTCATAAAGAGTACGTCTGGGACGGAGAAATGGGATAAGGAGAGTGCAAATCTCGTACAGTCATGAAACCGGAATCGCATAACGCGTTTTAGCCGGGTGCATCCTGTCATGCTCAATGAAAATCAGTAAAAGACTATTTACCTCCCGTGCGTAATGGGAGAGTGTGTAAATCATGGAGAACGATTCCATCGTATTTCACGGTAGCCTGCAACAGTTACTGGAGAAAGTGGAGACGGGCGAGATGATCCCCAGGCTGCAGGCCTCGCACGCTCCCATGTGCAAATTTTTCACCGCATATTATGTCATCAGCGGCATCCGGCACGTCGTTCCGCTGGTACACGGCCCGACCGGCTGCCCGCTCTATATGTCCGACTTTGTCAGGACCCGCGAGTGCTGCGAGATCCGCGGTGTCCCCCTCGAACCTACTGCATGCACCACGCTTGACGAAAGCCACATCATCTACGGTGGCGAAGGAAAACTCCTGGAAGCGGTGAAGGAAGCATACGCAAAGTACCACCCCGATCTCATCGTCATCCTTTCCTGCTGCTGTTCCGGGATCATCGGAGACGATGTTGAGAGCATCGCCCGGGAGGCCGAAAAGCTGGTCGGCTGCAGGGTGCTTGCACTCAAAAGCGAGGGCTTCGGCGGCGATTTCCGGAGCGGTTACGAGGATGCGTTCAAGCTCATCATGGAACTGATGGAGCCTCCTGAAAAAACAATGAAAGGTACAATCAATATTCTCGGTGCCCGCTGGGGGCCGTCCCCCACGGAGTTCAACTGGGACATGGACGAGATAGAACGGCTCCTTTCCGAGATCGGAATAAAGGTAAACGCCATCATCGCGGGAGGGTGCACTGTCGAACAGATCCGGCATGCCCGGGAGGTCGAGCTGAATGCCTCGTGGTGTTACGACTGGGGGCAGAAGTTTGGGGACCTGATGCAGGAACGGTTCGGTATCCCGTACAGCAGGACCGGCCAGCCCTACGGGCCTGAGGCAACAAAGGAATGGCTGCTTGGCGTTGCGACCCCTCTTGGCATGGAGGAAAAAGCCCTCGAGGTGATCGGGCTGGAGATGAGGGAGGTTGAGCCGGACCTTGCCTACCTGCGGCAGGCCCTGTCAGGAAAAACCGCAATTATCGAGATATCGGAATTTCCCGGGCCGATACGGGCCCTCTCCCTTGCACGGATGGCGGAGGAGTTCGGGGCACATCCCGTCGTAATCAATGTCCACCCGTATACGATCAAGGAGCGGATGCCCAGCATCAAATTCCTTTTGGAGACCGGAGTAAACCCGGAAATTATCCTGACAAAAGGGCTCTTCCGGCTGGGAAGTTTCCGCTCGTCAAAAGAGACCGAAGACGAGCTGGAGGCGATTGTAAAGGAATACGATAATGCGATCTTCTTTGGGAACTCCGGGCGGTTCCCTCCCTGTCCGGTGGTGAACCTGACGCTCATGAACCCGGCATTCCAGCCCCAGTACGGCTTTAAAGGGATTAAAAATATTGCCGCTCTTGTCAGGCAGGCCCTGGAGAATAAGGACCTCCCGCGCTCGCGATTGTTCAGGGGGATGCTCTATGGAACAGGGACACGGTAAAGGAGCACCAAACCCGTCAGCGGACCAATGCACCGATCCCTACCTCCGGTGCGCTTTCCATGGTGCTGCCCAGACGGCACTGGGCGTATCCGGTTCCGCCCTGCTCGCCCATTCCCCCCAGGGATGTGAGTACCTTGTCAACAATGCATTCGCTTCGCAGGAATGCGACTACATGGAGACAATCACGTTATGTACAAAATTGTGCGTGGACGAGATTGTGCACGGCGGTGAGGACATTCTTGCCCGCACGATACGGGAAGCAAAGGATATCCCGATCTCTGCCCTGTTCGTGATCAGTGCATGCGGACCGGAGATTGTCGGCGACGATATCGTTGCAGTATGCGAAACCCTGCAGCCGGAGGTGAAGTTCCGGCTCGTTCCTGTCCCTTGTGCCGGGTTCAGGGGATCGCAGTATGACGGCATCGACATCGCGCTGGATACTATCATAAAAAGACTGGTGAAGAACAACGTTGAAAAAATCCCGGGGTCCGTGTGCCTTATTGCCCCCCATGCGAACGCCAACCCGACATGGACCGCCGACCTTGGGTGGGTGAAGCAGGTGCTTTCCCGGCTTGGTGTCAGGGTTGTTGCCACGCTTACGCACAGGA
>JBGOZZ010000156.1:0-4215 GCA_041480465.1 Methanoregula sp.
AGCCCGCAAGGAACTCCAGGCCAGGTGCATCTGGTTCTCTATGAAAACAGGGCTTACACCGGCTTCAATCCGTATTACCGATGCACGGAAGCGATGGGGATCGTGCACCCACACCGGAAGTATCAACTTCAGCTGGCGTCTGGTTCAGGCCCCCCCGGAGATTGTAGATTATGTAGTGGTACACGAACTGGTCCATATCGACCAGCCGGATCATTCGAAGAAGTTCTGGGGGAAGGTCAGAAAGATCATGCCGGATTACGAGCGCCGGCGGAAATGGCTCCATGACAACGAGCGGTTGCTGGGAATTTGAAGCTGGAGAATATGAAAAGAAGATGACCGGTTCTGTCCTCTGCTTTTTAGGAGATTACACCTGTTGTTCAGCCCCCTCTTGTGCCACCAGTCCCCCCAACGGGAGACTGGGCACAATGTGATGCCATTACCACTTCAGTTTATCACTTTTAAAGAGAAAAATTAAAGCCTGAGTAATGAATGGAGTAGCGCAAAACCCGACAGGAGTTTTGCGCGTGGAGCCATTGCGATTTCGGGGAATCTCCACTTCTTTACAAAAACGCCCCTGCCACCAGCCCCGCTGCGTAGAGCACCATTGCCATATGGAAGAACGGCAGTACCCTGAGTGCTGCTTCAGGTGTTTTATTCTTCACGATCACGACGTTTGCAATAACGAGCAGGCACAACCCGGCAATAATGCCGTAGCGGCCAATCCATCCGAGCCGGGTCATGAAAAGGATCGCCATCATCGCATGTATAACGGTAAACCCCGCAATCCAGTACGCAGTTCTTTCCATATCATAGAGTACCGGGATGGTGCTCATCCCTCTGGCACGGTCATTTGCCACATCGATCAGGTCATTAGCACCGAGATGCGCCATGGCAAACGGGTAGAAGAAGGCGAAGTACAGGAACGCGTTAAGGTCGGGGCTCCCAAGACAGAGATAGCCGGCCACGGGGAAAAGGGCGAAGTCTGTACGTCCGATCAGCTGGGCGAAGGGGAACTGTTGTGGCTGTCGCTTCTCGATCTGGTAGAACATCTCGATCGTATAACAATAGATCATGATAAGAATCACGAACAATGAATGCGGGTAGGGAAGTGTCAGAATAAGAGCGGCAGTGACAGCAGCCAACATAAAAAAAAGCCCTATTGCATGATTTGGCGGTATAAGGCCGTCCGCGACGGGGCGTGTCCTGAAGAACCGCCAGTACCTGGTAAGCTTATCCGCTTCTATATCTTTTTTGTCATAATTGCGATCAACGTAATCATTGAGAACGAATCCTGCCTCAAAACCAAAGAACCCGATCAGGGCAACCCGCACGAGGGCAAACCAGGAGAAGGTTCCATAGACTGTTGTCGCCAGCAGATATCCCGAGCAGAAAAGAAGCGGCCAGGCAAAGGAGAACTGGAGGCGGGTGAGGTCGATATATGCCCTGAGGGTCGCGTTCATCATTAGAATTTTGTCCCGCTCTTTAATACAAGCTTTGATAATGGTTAATCCTCTGAAAAACCCCGCTCGTCTGAGAAGAGAATTATCGGTACATGCAGTGTGTTCCCAGACACCTCCTTATCTACCTTGGCAACCAATAATACAGGATGGATTCCTTTTTTATCCGACCGGAAACTCCCGACGATATTCCTGCAATTTTTGAGGTCAATTTCCAGGCATTTGCACATTATGACGAAGCAAACCTGGTAAATATCCTGCGGGATGCCCATGTTTTCAACCCCGAACTATCGCTTGTTGCCGTCTGTGGTGACAGGATAATCGGACATATCATGTTTCCTCCCGTCACCATCGAATCCCCGCGGGCGTCTACTCCGGCTGTCGCCCTCGCACCTCTTGTGGTACACCCGGATTACCAGTGTCTTGGGGTTGGTTCCGCACTGATTGAAGAAGGACTCAATGCCTGCCGCAATTTTGGCCACCGCATCGTAATCGTTGTAGGCCACCCCGCGTACTATCCCCGCTACGGGTTTCATTCAGCACGTGCTCATGGTATCGTGGCACCATTTGTCGTTGCTGATGATGTATTCATGGTACTCGACCTTGTTCCCGGCGCACTCGATGGAATTCAGGGTATGGTAAAGTACCCGGAAGCATTTGATGCCGTTGTCGGTTGCGGGATAAGCAGCGGGAAAAAAATAAATTCCCTTTCCTGAATTCCGACTTCCCCGTTTGTCATCGGGGATTACGGTGTTCTTCTTTTGGATCGGCCATCCCGTCTCTAAAAAGAACTGGGATATAAAAGACATTGCCTGATTCGGGCAAATAATCGGATTCATCGTCGACCAGTCTCTACTTGAGTCACATATACTGATTTTTCATGCCGCGGGATGCATTTACTGTGGCAGTCAGCCAGGCACCAGCATTATCCCTTCATCAGTCAACCTACCATGAGATATGGTGAGCGGCATATCCTCTTTACCCGTAGACAACCTTGGACGATATCTCCGGACATTCGTGAGCGAGACTGGCCGCCCCACAGATATCGAGGATAGTGTAATCGGGTCAGTCACCATCCCGAAATATACCAGTGAATTCTGGACATCCCGGCAGAGACAGGCGTCCTCAATTCACGAGATCTCCTACCGTGCGTGCTTCAAGCCGCAACTCCCGCGGTTCTTCATCGAGCTCCTGACCCGGAAAGGTGATATCGTATATGATCCGTTCAGCGGCCGGGGTACGACGGTCATTGAAGCCGGGCTCAGCGGGCGTAATGTGCTCGCAAACGATGCAAACCCGCTCTCGAGGATTATAACCGAGCCCCGTTTCTTTCCCCCGGATCCTGCTGCGGTTGAGAAGCGCCTTGAATCCATCCCCCGCGACAGTGAAAGGGCATCAATCGATCTTTCCATGTTTTACCATCCCGACACCGAAAAAGAGATTGTTGCATTGCGACAGTATATTCTCAGGCGAAGAGAGGATTGCAGGGATGATATGATTGATCGCTGGATTGCGATGGTTGCAACTAACCGCCTCACGGGTCATTCGAAAGGATTTTTCTCCGTCTATACACTCCCCCCCAACCAGGCGGTATCGCAGCAGAGCCAGCACAGGATCAACCGGAAACTCGGGCAAACTCCGGAGTACCGTGATACGCACAGGATAATTCTGAACAAGACAAAGAGCCTGTTACGTTCCCTGTCTCCCGCAGAAAAGACGAATCTGAAACTGGCAGGGAAGAAGACCCGCCTTCTTACGGGCGATGCACGTTCGACTCCGGAAATTCCTGATTCCAGCGTGCAGCTGACGGTAACCTCCCCCCCATTTCTGGACATTGTCCAGTACCGGGAGGACAACTGGCTCCGCTGCTGGTTTAACGGGTACGATGAGAAAATAACCGGAGACCAGATCACGATGGCCCGCAGTCCTCTCGAATGGTCGGAGGTTATGAGTGCCGTATTCCGCGAGCTCTTCCGGCTCACCAGCCCCGGGGGATATGTTGCATTTGAAGTGGGGGAGGTGCGGAAGCGGACAATTAAGCTGGAAGAGTATGTCGTTTCTCCTGGCATAACTGCAGGGTTCACATCTGAAGGGGTGTTGATTAACCAGCAGACATTCACCAAGACTTCCAATATATGGGGCGTTGATAATATGGCCTCCGGAACAAACACAAACAGGATTGTTATCTTTCATAAAACCTGAGCTGCAACAATACTATTTCTGCCAGGTATCTCCAATTGATATTTTCCCCTCGTCTGATCGCCACCTGATATTTCAGGAAAAAGACCGGATTATCGGGCAGACACCTGCACTGGGTATCCGGCGATTCCCGGACAATGATCTCCTGATACTATTCCCCGCTTACATTATCCCCCGGTTTTCTTCTTTTAATCCAGCCGACAGCAGGGAGAATGGTGACAAAAAGAAGCACGCCTTAAGTATCCCGGCATCCATAATATACGCATGGTCACCCGTATCAGGCGGTATGCGCAGATCGTGGATGTACTGAGCAAATATGGCTTTGGGCTCGGACTTGAGAGGATATTTCCCGGGAGAGCCGTGTTCCGTCTCCCGGTAAAAGGGAAATCTCCCAATGCATCCACGATCTACGAACGGATACGGCTTGCCCTCGAGGAACTCGGCCCGACATTTGTCAAGTTCGGGCAGATTGCGAGCACGAGGACAGAGATGTTGCCGCCGGAGTTGATTGACGAGCTCAAAAAACTGCAGGACCATGCAAAACCTCTCCCTTTCTCTG
>JBGOZZ010000157.1:0-4212 GCA_041480465.1 Methanoregula sp.
GAAACTCTTGCAAAAAAGCTTGATATCCCGCCGGAAACTGCACAGACTCTCGTAACTGATGCCGGCTCGGTCCTCGAAAAACTCCGCCGCCGCTCTGAATGCCGTAAATTCATGCGTGAACACCTGATTCCCCGGAAGGGGCGCAGCTATGCAAAGATCCTGACCGCTCTCAAAACTGCCGGGATCACGGAACTTTCCGGTCTTGCCCATGCTGATATCGCGATTTTGAAGGCGGCGGGCATCAGTGATGCAGAATCTGACGATATCCTTGCCCAGGCAAAGATCGTATATTACGGACAGGTGCTTAAACAGATTGGCATTCCTGCAGTCAGCTTGAAAAAATACGTGGCCGCAGGTATCACGAGCCCGGAATCATTCTGCATTCATCCTGTAGGTGTCCTAAGTAAGCGGACCGGTATGTCTCCCGGCACTGTCCGGCGGCATGTTGACCTTGTCTGCATCTATCTGAAAAAACCCGTTCCGAAAAAATACTCAAAACTCCAGATCGAGCGGGGAAAAAAAGAACTCCTGAAGATCAGGGGCTTTGACACCACAACGGTTGAAAAACTGGTCCCTGCGGGGATCATCAATGCTTCTGCTCTCCTTGAAGCGGATGCAGACACCGTTGCTGCAGATACAGGAATCCCGGCCCACAAAATCAGGGAGTACCAGGCAGCAATACAGAAAAAGCGGGATACTGCAGTTATCCAGCTCTGATACCTCGTTTTTTTGTTTAATACCTGTCGAACCCTGGTTTTTCACCGTATCAGTTTTCGGAGAAATGCCCATCATCCAGGAGTCCTTTGAATCAAAAAATCAGAGTTTTCAGATATGAAGGATTACGACCTCACTATCTACATTATGATGAACCCCGCCGCCCCCGAAGGGACGCCCCCGCGGCGGATCAGTCACTGGTATGGTAATTACTAAAAAATCTGAAAATACTTTTATGGCCCGCCGTGCCTCGGAGAGGCCCTGAGGCGGGTGACTCTCATTTTATTATCAAGATACCTCTTTCCCCAATCAAGATTGGAGGTTAAAATGGTACTAAATCTTCTCTCTTACCGTGCTCAGCATATCCAGCTCCTGGCAACCACAATGCCATCGATTTATGGGGAAGAAAAAACAAGTACCTGTGATACTGATGAAATGGAAAGACTGGGTGCACGTGACCAAACTCGATCCCGACAAACAGCTGAAGCCGGGTGATATCGATGCCATTGCGGCAAGCGGCACAGATGCGCTGATGCTTTCGGGTACGCTTAATGTAACAAAAGAGAATCTTTCTGCACTCTTAAAACAGGTGAAAACCTATGGTCTCCCCCTCGTCATGGAGCCGGCGGGACCTGATGCCATCCTGACACAGGGAATTGACTATATTTTTGTTCCCAGCGTGATCAATTCTGCGGATGTACAGTGGGTTGTTGGCAAACATCGCGCCTGGGTCCAGCTCCAGAAAGGAAAAATCCCCTGGGACACGGTTGTACCCGAAGCGTATATTGTCCTTAATCACGAATCTTCTGTCGGGAAACTGACAAAGTCCTTCTGTAACCTGAAACCCGAAGAGGTAGCAGCCTACACAACCGTCGCCGATCGCTACTTCCATTTCCCGATTGTGTATATCGAATACAGCGGAACATACGGTGATCCGGACATCGTGAAAGCTGCATCGGAGGCAATTGACAAGTCCGTCCTCTATTATGGGGGCGGGATCAACTCGGCAGAAAAAGCGGCACAGATGTCCCGGTATGCCGACACGATTGTCGTCGGCAACGCCGTCTATGACCAGGGTGCCGCTGTCCTGAAAGCAACGGTTGACGCCATCCAGTAATTTTTTTATGCCCGACATTGACATCGTGCTGGTTGCTCCCCTCTATGAAGGGAACGTGGGATTCGCCGCACGGGTGATGAAAAATTTCGGTTTTTCCCGTCTTTTCCTGGTTGACCCATGCACTCTCGGCAGTGAGGCAGACGCCCGTGCCGCTCATGCACAGGACGTGCTCAGAGGGGCGGAACTCTGCACTATTGAAGATGTCTTTGCACGGAGCAATATCGTCATTGCGACCACCGGCACGGTAAGCAAGTCGGTCTGCCACTCCATGCGGATGCCATTTTACTCTCCCAGGGAACTCCGTGAGCGGGTACAGGAAGTCGAAGGGCGGATCTCTATCCTGTTCGGGCGCGAGAACTGGGGGCTTAACAACGAAGAAGTGAAGCGCAGTGACATGATCTGCACGATTCCAAGCGCTGAAGAATACCCGATCCTCAACCTCTCGCATGCAGTTGGTGTGGTGTGCTATGAACTTTCAAACCTCCCCCTCCCCGGCTATGCTCTCGCGTCACCCAGTGATATGGGTTACCTGTACCAGCACATCGACCGGTATCTTGATACCATAGAGCACCCGGCGTTCAAGCGCGAGAATACGATGATCCTTATCCGGCGGATTCTCGGGCGGGCAAACCTCACCAGCCGCGAGGCGAGCACGGTGCATGGTTTATTGCGCCGGAGCGAATGGCACATCAACCCGGCGCTGTTTGAACGGCAAAAACAGCAGACCGGGTGTACTCGTGATCCCGATAGTACCAGGGATGCTGGTAAAGAAGATTAAAAAAGATAAATGTGATCCCCGTGTGATGAACTACGCATTATTGTTCGTCTTTGTGGTAGAGAGAAAGAAAGACGAGAGTATCGTTACGTTTGTCATACAGATAGGACAACCTGAACGGGGGGATATACACTTCCCTCGTCTGCTTTCGGCTGTACCGAAGAGGTTTTCCGATTGACGGATTATTGATAATCTTTACAATCTGCGTTTTTACGCGTTCTTTGAGCTCACGATCCCTGATTTTTCTGATGGTTTTTTCAAAATGGAGGCCATAGGCAACCGTTACCATGATGCCAGCTCATCAATGAATGCGTCGCCAGGCCTCCGTGTAAATACTCCCTTCTGATATTCGGCAAATGCTTTTTCGGTCTTTTCTGCAAACAGAATGTCCTCTTTTAATGACGGTTCAAGTTCATGAAGAGGTTTCAGGATATACCGTTCTCCGTCCCTGATAATCAGAAGTTCCTCCCCGCGGGAAAGATCTTTTCTCATGGAAGAGGGAATAACAATCTGTCCTTTTGAACTCATACGGATAATACTGACTCTCATACAAAACCTGTAAGATACATCTTACATACTACCTTATTACCTTTTGGCCGTTGACAAAAGGATATACGATACTGTAGCGGGGATACCGCCGAAAAAGATCAGTCTTCACCGGACCCGTGAACGTCCGGGCGTGCCGCTGTTCCGGGCAGGATAATAACGTATCACGCACTGAACTTCAACGAGTGCACAATATATGTTCTGTATACGCGGGATCCTATCAGACATACTCTTTTCATCCGAACCGTCGCATATACTGGGATATGCTTTTCCTGGGCCATCTCGTCATTGGCCTGATCATCGGGTTCATGCTCTATGAATTTTTCCATGCCCGGTCGATGATCGCCTTCTGTGCACTGGGGAGTATTATTCCTGATATTGTCGATAAACCGCTCGGGCACATCATTTTCAGTTCAAGTCTTGACAACGGGAAGATCTTCTTTCACAGCCTCGTTATCGTGCTGTTGTTTTTCATCACGGGGCTGATCGTCTGGAAATATTACCGCTCGTTCTCGTTCCTCGTCGTTGGGTTCGGCATGTTCCTCCACCAGCTGGTGGATACGATGTGGAATCAGCCGGTAGACTGGTTGTACCCTCTTTTAGGACCCTTTCAGACTGACAGCTCTCCGGATTATTTCCAGCAGGCAATTCGGGCTGAACTGTCTTCTGGTACCGAATGGATATTTTTTGCCGCTATAATGGTTGTAGCCCTTGTGCTCTACCGGAATCATACTCTCCATACTACGTTACTGGACCCGGATCCCCGGATGCAGCAGAAGACAAAAAAATTCTACGGGGGCCTGCTTGCCGTACTCCTTTTCGTGCTGGTTATTGCTACAATCATCATCACTATCTGGGACCCCTTCTTCAACTATTAACGAAATGTAAGGATCGCAAACATGCTACCGGCAAGGATGCAGTAGTACGCAAAGATATCCAGGTGATTGTTCCGGAACACTTTCATGAAGATCCCGATACTTGCGTACCCGGCGATAAATGCCGCCACGACGGCAACGAGCAGCAACAGGGGCGGCACGCCCCCCATCGGTTCATCCATAAA
>JBGOZZ010000158.1:0-4211 GCA_041480465.1 Methanoregula sp.
AAACGGACACGAATCGGCAGTATATTTCTGCGCCCCGTGCTGGCCACTTTTCAGAAAAATTGACCTGTTGCGTGCAATCAGGATCTATGACCAGCGGGCGTCTGCAAAAGGGACCTGAACCGAAAATATTTTTTCAAGGATAAAAGATCGTATACTATATTTCTGTTCACAGTCAGATTAACATCTGAGAAATTATGTCGGGCAAAAAGGATCCGGGTGGCCAGTGGAGACAGACATCAGTTGTCATACGATCTGATATCCTGTTAAAAGCCTCTGAAATGGGGCTGGATATCAGCGATGAATTGAACCAGAGACTCGCTGAACGGGTGGGAATTGATTACCCGCACCAGCAGCTGGCCCATCGGCCGACACCAGACCTGACACTCTATGCCGCTGATTCCGAAATTAAAGGAGTTACCGGAACGAAACAAAAACCACAAACTCCCGTTCTTCACCCGGTAATCAATGCGGATGATCCGGCGGCCGCTACAAAAGTGAGAAAAGCAAAACGGGAGTTACCGCCAGAACCGGTTCCGGCAATTCCGGTTCCTGCTGCATCCCCTTTACCGGAAACGGATATCTCTCCGGTATATCCTGTTCCAAAGGTTTCTCAACGAGGAGGGGCAAAACCGGGTGAACCCCAAAAGAAAGGAAAGGACGAAGGTCTGAAAAAATTCGTCACAACGAAGATTACCCGAATTGATGCTGACGATGCTGTACTATCAAAAGAAGATATGTACCAGGCATTTGCGCGATGGTGCCGGGACCATCGCATTGCACCGGTTCCTGAACGAAGAGTGTTTGCTACCCTGCTTAAAAACAAGTTTGCCATCACGGACAAAACGGTGAATGGAACTTCATGCTGGGTAAATGTCAGGCTCAGGTAATCCTGTTACTTCCCAAACCGCCGTGCGCGTGACTGGTAATCCCGGATCACCCGTAAAAAATCCACTTTCCTTACATATTTCCAGTTAACGTCGGAGAAGAAGAGTTCAGAGTATACCGACTGCCAGATGAGAAAATCCGTGAGGTGATCTCCCCCGCTCTTGATCACCACATCGGGAGTATACTTGAAGGTAAGGTAGGATTCGAGGGTCTTTTCATCAACATCTTCCGGTTGTATATGATCCTGCGCCATCCTGCGGATGCATGCAGTAATTTCCTCTCTCCCGCTGTTTCCAATCGCAACGACAACATCCATGCCATTTCCGGCTGTCTCTTCTTTGTCGCCGATATGAAGGATCAGATGGGAGATCGTTCCAAGTTTTCTTACCTCGGGCAGGTATCGGTTCATTTCTTCCGGGACAGGCGCGCTGATGTGAAACGTAAGACCCCGTATCCCTTCCCTTGCTGACGGGTTGCGCTTTAAAACGAATTCTGACAACTCGTTGCACCAGGATGTAATGAGGGCCAGCTTCTCCGGAGCATCTGCCATATCCTGCCCGCTGATCATAAAACATACGTGCCCCGGCAGATCGGTTATCTGACGCTTAAGCAGGTACTCATAGAGCCAGTAGATCATCACGACCCCATTGTTGCGAATTAAAACTATGTCTAAGACTGTTCTTTTAATTTGTTTCGGTCTTCTCATTTGGTTTTCGAAAAAACATCTGCCTGGCGTATTCCGCTAAGCCAAGCATTATCTATTGGAGATTATGCCCAATGGCTGCCGGTTTTGCAAAGATTCCATGCTGACCAAATCAATAAAGTTGTCAGGATGCCAGATATAAAGAGAAGAGTAATGAGGACCTCGCTGCGGGAAGATTACCTCGAAGCCATTCTTATCCATACCGGACGGTATTCCCTTCCTCCCTCTGCGCAGAACCTTGGTAAAGCGCTCCATATCGATGAAGGGGATGTACGTACCCACATGGATGAACTTGCACACCTGGGAGATATTTTTTTACAGGAAGATGGCAGGATCATACTTACAGATCAGGGTACCGCAACGGGAAAGCAGATCATAAAAAAACACGAAACACTTCAGTGTTTCCTGAGCGAGATCCTTGGCATGGACAGGTCGTCTGCTTCAGATGAGGCATGCAAGATCGAGCATGCTGTATCGGACGAGACTATCGATCGGTTGGGCGACTACCTCCGCTTACCAGTCCCGCAACCACCTTCCGGCGATCAGGTAAACCCGGCACGGTCCTGCATACGAGGGGTTCAGAGACATGACAGCTGCGGATATGCCCGGTCACTGGTGGATTTTGAGGAAGGCGAACGACTCGTTGTACGGGATATTCTTGGACGGGGATGTTCCAAACGCCTGCTGGATCTCGGCGTAGTTCCGGGTCAGCTGGTGCTCATCAAGCGAAAACTCGGGAACCGGTCGATCGTCGTGCAGGTAAAAGACTGTGATGTTGCACTCAGCCCGGAGATCGCCTCTGCCATCTGCGTGGAGCGGATGCCATGAAGATCGCACTTATCGGAAATCCGGGTGCAGGAAAATCCCTGATCTTCAACCAGCTCACGGGTCTTGGTGTCGAAGTAAACAAGTATCCCGGTTCTGCGATCGGGCTCGAGTGCGGCAACGTCTGCTACAAGCACGAGAAAGTAGAACTGGTCGATCTTCCCGGCATCTATAGCCTTGACGGAGACTCTGAAGAAGAGGTACTCGTCCGGCGTTTCCTGGAAAAGGGTTGCGCTGACAGCCTCATCACGGTTGTTGATGCCACAAAACTCGAACGAAACCTGTACCTGCTGACCCAGATCGCAGAATATGGGCTGCCGATGGTTATTGTCGTGAACATGATCGATGTCGCAGAGAGGCAAGGGCTCTTCATCGACACCGACAGGCTCGGGACGATCTTTGGTAGTGTGGTGCTTCCCACCGCGGCAGCACTGGGAAAAAATATTGATCGCATCCTCCCGCTCGCCCTCACATCATCACAGCCTCCAACACTTCGCATACCCTATGATCACCACATAGAGGCTGCATTGCGGAGCCTCGAAAAAACAATGGGCACTCCACGCCAGAAAAACCTGCTCGCCCTTCAGGGCACAGGGGATGATGCCGCGCTTCGTGATACAGCCGCTTCCATCTCGACCGAGATAGAACAACGCCACCGGATGTCCGTGGGACAGATCATCGCAACAAACCGGCACAACTTTGCGCAGGGGGTTTCAGCAGAAGTGGTAAAGCAGGGTCCGGAGAAGAAGAGATTTGATCTCGACAGCATCCTTACCCGTGCATTCCCGGGGATTCCAATTCTCTGCCTGATCCTTTTTTCCCTGTTGCTCTCGGTCTTTGTTATTGGTTCATGGATGGAGGGCTGGATCGTCAGAGGATTTACGGAATTCATCCTCACGCCGTTTACAACGCTCGGACTGCCCCCGCTAGCTCAACGGATCGGTTACTCGGTCCTTGTCGCTATCGAAGCGGGACTTGGGATTGCATTCCCGTTTGTTTTTACTTTTTACCTCGGTCTTTCGTTCCTTGAAGATACCGGGTATATGACCCGTGCAGCATTTCTTGCCGATCGATCGATGCACCGGCTTGGTCTTCACGGGGAAGCAATCATACCTATGGTGATCGGATTTGGCTGTGCGGTACCTGCGGTGATGAGCCTCCGGATCCTAAAGACCCGCCGTGAACAAACGATCGCCGCATTTCTTATTACCCTCGTGCCCTGCTCTGCACGGACCGTGGTCATTGCAGGCATCGTCGCGGCTTTTGTAGGTATCATCTGGGCATTTTCCATTTATCTTATTGTATTAATCCTGATCATCATCACCGCCATTGTCATGTCGCGCCTGACACCAGGAGAACAATTCGGCATGATTGTCGAGATGCCTTCATTGAGGAAACCCAGGGCAAAACTCGTCCTCCAGAAATCGTGGTTCCGCATCAAGGAATTTTTGTTTATTGCCATGCCCCTGTTAATTGCAACGAGTGTTTTTCTTGGACTCTTCCAGTATTTCGGCGTGATCGACATATTCCAGTCTCTGGTCGCACCGATCACTGTCTCACTTCTCGGCCTTCCTGCCTATGCATCGACCGCACTGCTCTTTGGGATCTTCAGGAAAGAACTCGCATTCGAGACCCTCGCGGTCCTTTCCGGAACGGCAGATCTGGGATCTGTCATGACCTCTGTCCAGTTATACACGTTTGCGATTGTAAGCATCCTTTTTATTCCCTGTATATCAACCGTTGCTGTCCTCTACAAACAACTGGGAGCAAAAATCGCGCTCCTCACGTCGGTATATTC
>JBGOZZ010000159.1:0-4211 GCA_041480465.1 Methanoregula sp.
CCTGGCAGGCATGTTCAGGACTTGCGAAACGTGCCCGGTTCGTCATGTCACATGCGACAGGAAAAATTGAGATTGTCGGTAAAACCGCACACCATATCTTCATGCGTTACCACCAGTCGGCCGATCCCGCCAATATCGGGAAATTCCTCGTGTTCCGCAGCAATCCGGTGGCACGATGGTTTGATGATTACCGTCATACCGTGTCGGATTTCGAACCGAAAATGACCTGGTTGTTCTAAAAAGTGGCAGATGTCGTAAGTGGGAAGATCTCTTTCCTGGGAGACCAATACAGAGCCTGTACCGATCAGCCTGTGCCACGTAGTTTTAGTGAAAAAGGTTTTTTTTTAGTGATCAGCGAACTTCATGTCCCAGAAGATGTTCTTGCCCGACGCCTTGAGCGGGATGCCGTATGCAACACTGCACCCCTTGAGCATCCCGAGCTGGAGGGCAATGGCGCCGGCGCTGAACATGACCCGGTTGTCCACGTTGTGGATACCGGCGGTCTTGACCGCTGATCCGACAGCGATGCCGAGATCAGTAATCTTGAGTACACAGTTCGGGCCCGGGTAGAGTGCTTTTGTGTTCTTCTGCGCTTTTACCGCTTTTGCCATCTCTGCGCAGGTGGCATAACCACACCCGCCGCAGTCGACACTAACGGGTTTTCGCCCCTCAACCCCGATTAAGAGCGTGGCATCGCTTGCCTTCACCTGCCCGCCATTGATCCGGATAAAGTCAATCTTCAACTCTTTCCCCGTTTTTATCATCCGGGCTGCGAGTTTGTCCTGGTCCTTTCCGGTCAGCACCTCGACGTGGATCGAGTCCAGCCCGACCGCTTTTGGGGCTGTCCGTGCCGAGAGTGCCATGAGACCGGCGACCGATTTCACCGCTTCAGATTCAATCGTCATGCAGGAGTGTTGTACGGTTGAGACAAAAAAGGGTTTATGAGATTTTTTTAAGCAGATACTTTTACGAGCGAAAAAATGCATCGCACCATTAGGAAATTCCTGGATATATTTGAGCCGCTGGATAATCCGGTACTACCGCTATTCCTGGAGATAATCCTCCCGTACCGGGGAGAATATTTCGACAGCCACCGAATCGGCAAGGATCGTTGCCCGGTGCGGTTCATTCCCCGGGATCACCCAGCTGTCCCCTTTCTTCATCTCCTCTACCTCATTCCCGATCGTCAGGATCATCCACCCTGAGACAAGGTAGCCGGTCTGCTCGTGGGGATGGGAGTGGAGCGGCAGGTCCGCTCCTTTTTTCAACCGGAACTCCGTCAGGAGCGTACGTGCCCCGGATACAAGTGTCTTCCTGAAGATTCCCGGAGATACCGGGATATACCCCTCATCAGTACCCTTTGTAAACATATGTTATTCCTTCTGTAAAAGTGCCCGGAGTACCGCTTCCCCGAATTCCCGGGTCCCTGCCGATCCCCCAAGGTCCCGGGTCCGGATTCCCCGTGCGAGCACCTCCTGCACCGCCACTTCAATGCGTTCCGAACCTCTGTGATCCCCACAATAGGCAAGGAGCATGGCCGCACTCCGCAGGGCTGCAATCGGGTTGGCGATATTTTTCCCGGCAATATCCGGCGCACTCCCGTGCACCGGCTCAAACAGGGCATACCGGTCACCGATATTGGCACTGGGTATGAGTCCCAGTCCACCCACAAGATAGGAGGCCATGTCTGACAAAATATCCCCGAAGATGTTTGTCGTGACTACGACATCGTACGAAGCGGGATGCTGGAGTATATCCAGTGCAAGTGCATCGATATACTTGTCGGTACAGGATATTCCCGCGGATTGTGCCTCGGCAAGGCAGATATCACGGAACAGTACATCGGACTTGAGCACATTTGCCTTGTGCCCGACAGTAAGTTTTCCCTTCCGATGGTGTGCAAGACGTAGTGCACAGCGGACGATCCGCTCGGTTCCTTGGCGGGTCACGACCCGGAGCGTGGTTGCCCGGTCAGCACCGATCTCTTCGATTCCCGAGTAGAGTCCTTCGGTATTCTCCCGCACGATCATGATATCAAACCCGTTGCCTTTCACCGGCCGCAGGTTCGCGTAGAGATCAAGAGATTTTCTCAGCCGCAGCACCACGCTCTGGTAATCCTTCATGGGGGGTGTCGTAATTGCCCCGAACAGGATCGCATCTGCGGTCTTCAGTGCCGCAATATCACGATCTGCACAGGGGCAACCGGTCTGTTCCCAGCGGTGGTACCCGACATCTACAGAGAAGTACTCGTATTCGGGATGGAGCAGTTCAAGAACAGTACAGGCAACCGGAATCACCTCATGGCCGATCCCGTCTCCCTCAACAATCGCAATTCGGGTCATTTCGATCGCCACCGCTCCACCAGTTCATTGACAGCACGTGCAATACGGGCCGGGCTGGCTCCCCAGTGGACCACGGCACCATACCTGCCCTTGTATAACCCGATACCCTCACGTTCGGAGCGGCAGCAGCGGGCAATGAACGGTTCCTCCCTCACGGATTCCAGAGGGCAGATATTCTCCAGCACAAAGTCCTTGCCGTAGCACTCGGTAAAGAACTGCGAGCTGGTCAGGCATCCGGCGACCCGTTCACCTCCCTGCATCGGGTCAGCATCGAGAGTTCTGGTATACCCGGCGGCCCGGCAGGGGTATACATCCGCCCGTACCTGGGTGATATCGCGTGTGTGATGGCAGAACATAACTGAAAGCTCCCCGAAGAGCCCGGCGGTTTCCAGTTCACGTATGCAGGCAGAGAGACTCGGGCGGGGAGGCGTTACGTCGTAGACATGGACTTTAAGCAGCCCGGATAAATCGGGATCGAGGACAAATGTCATGTGTTCGTCCAGCCCGGTAAAGATCGTGCAGCGGTATCCTGTATCAAGGGCAAGCCAGATAAGTCGCGCACGGTCATGGATCTGAACCTTTTCGGGGTAGCGACAGGTTTCCCCTGCAGTTGCAATCACCTTTGATGCCACAATGGAGCGCATCATGCCGCTCCCTACAGGATCCGGCGTGATCTCCAGCACCTCATAACCGGTACCGGTATCCCGCACCAGGAAACGACTCAGGAAATATACCTGATCACCACAGGGTTTTGTCGAAGCATATCCTACCTCCTTGCACTGCCCGGGAAAGATCATCTGCAGGCCCTCACGTAGTTAACAAGGCCACCTGCTGCAAGGATCTCCTGCATCCGGGGGGATAAGGGTTTGACGGGATATTTCTTACCCTGTGTCTCAACCCATCCTTCAGCAAGGTCAAACATCACGACGGCTCCCTCAGTGCAGGGAAGGTGACATTCGATAAGCGGGAGCCCGACATTGATCGCGTTCCGGAAAAATATCCGTGCGAACGATGGCGCTGCTACCGCAACTACCCCGGATTCCCTGATGGCGATAGCCGCTTGTTCCCGGGACGAGCCGCAGCCGAAATTTTTTCCTGCGATAATTACAGCACCGTTCATCCGCCGGGCAAGTGACGGATCGAGATCTTCGAAAATGTGCTCAACCCAGATAGTATGGTCTTTTGTCCGCAGGTAGCGCCCGGCGATTACCTGATCCGTGTCAATATCCTCACCGACGCAGACTGCACGCCCTTTGCCCTGCATCAGTACACCTCCGGCGGGGTTATTTCTCCTTCCAGTGCGCTGGATGCTGCAGTAGCGACCGATGACAGGTAAATTTCCCCACCTATACCCATCCGGTTCTTGAAATTGCGGTTTGCCGTTGACAGGCAGACTTCGCCCTCACCAATCACTCCCATATGAGCTCCGAGGCATGGGCCGCAACCGGGGGTCCCGATAGTACAGCCGGCCTCCACAAGATCGGCGAGCACCCCGGTCCGGATCGCTTCCTGCAGCACGGCCCGGGAGGCAGGGACCACGATAGTGCGGACCGCAACTTTTCTTCCTTTCACAATCCGTGCGAATCGTGCAAGGTCGGAATAGCGCCCGTTGGTGCAGGTGCCCACAAAGACCTGATCGAGCGGCAGCCCGACCAGATCTGACACCGGCCTTATCGTGTCCACCCGGGGAGGTACGGCAATGACCGGCACGATATCCGAAAGATCGAAATCAAGTTCCTGCTGATACCTGCAGGGCTCCGGTTCCTGTCGCTGGACTTCGTGCCCTGCCCCTGCAAGATACTGCACAGTGACCTCGTCTGCATAGAACATCCCGGCCTTTGCCCCGGTCTCCACCGCAAGGTTACAGAG
>JBGOZZ010000160.1:0-4209 GCA_041480465.1 Methanoregula sp.
CCAGCATCGGGAAACTCGCTGCACAGGCACAGGAGATCCGGCAGCCAAAGACCCCGCTCCAGCTTGCCATGAAGGCGCTCGTAAAAACCCTGGTCTTTGTTGCCCTGTTCTTCTCGATCAGTATTCCCCTCATCGGGTTTTTGCAGGGACAGCCGCTCCGTGATATGTTCCTTACCGCCCTTGCGCTTGCGTTTGCCACCATTCCGGAAGAACTACCGATCATCATCACGATGAACCTGGGCCTGGGCGCCTATATGCTATCGAAAGAGAACTTTCTTGTCAAGAAATTAAAAGCTGCTGAGACGCTGGGAAATGCTACCGTGATTGTGACTGATAAGACCGGCACGCTGACCGAGAGCGCCATGCGAGTGGCTGCGGTCTTTCCCGAACGTGATACCGCCCGGATCCTGCGTTCTGCCCGTTCCGCAATGACGGATCTTTCCGACTCTATCACCGATCGCGCGATTATCGGTGCTGCTGATATTCAGCACATTCCCCCCGATCCAGGGCGGGTGATACGGGAACGCTCGTTCGAGACGGGAAAAAAGACCCGGGCGCTTATCCGGGATCACAACGGGAGCCTTGTCCTCTCTGTTATCGGTGCACCCGAGGAGATACTTGCCGGAGTAACCGGCGATACGGTTGAGGCAACTGCAGCGCTTGCACAGGAAACTGCACGGGGACAGCGGGTGATTGCGGTGGCACACCGGGCAATGAATCCTGCAGAGAGGGACATTCCCTTCCCGGCACTTGAACGGGACCTTGTACTCGACGGGCTGATAGCGATTGAGGATCCCCCGCGGCCCGGTGTCAAAGAGACGATAGAACGGGCACAGCATGCCGGCATCAGGATCATCATGGTGACCGGCGACCATCCGCAGACAGCGGCCGCGATTGCCGGCGAGGTGGGGATACCCCATGCCCGGGTACTTGAAGGAAAAGAACTTGATGTACTCGCGGATAACGATCTCCGCACCGCGTTAACCGACGTCTCGGTGTTTGCCCGGGCCACACCCCAGCATAAGTACCGGATCGTCAAAACCCTCCAGGAGAAAGGAGAAGTTGTGGCGGTCACCGGGGATGGGGTGAACGATTCGCTTGCACTGAAAGGCGCAGACATCGGGATTGCGATGGGAATCAAAGGTACCGATGCCGCAAAGGAAGCTGCCGATATTGTGATTGCTGACGATAATTTTATTACCATCGGCAAAGGCATCTTTGAAGGCAGGCGCATATTCGACAATCTCTCTAAGGGCGTGAAGTATTATCTCTCGGTAAAAGTCGCCCTGATTGCAGTCTTCGCTGCATCGCTCGCAACCGGTATACCGTTTCCCTTCTCCCCTATCCAGATCATCCTGCTCGAACTCTTCATGGACCTCGGGGCTTCTGCATCATTTGTTGCAGAACCGCCGGAGCCGTCTATCGATCGGCGCCCGCCGCATGACCCGCGGATCCCGTTTCTCAATACTCCCATGGTGACAGGTATCGCGCTGGGTGGGGCTGCCCTCTGGGTCGCGGTATTTATACCCTACTGGTCAGCCCTTTCCCTGAGTATACCTCTCGCGGCTGCCCAGACTGCCGCGTTCTCCTCATGGATGATCGGGCACATCCTCCTCGCATTCTTCTCGCGATCAGCACATGATCCGCTCTACCATATAGGAGTCTTTTCAAACCGGGTGATGGTCCTGTGGGCTGCGGGAGCGGCAACATTTCTCGCACTCCTCCTGGGAGTTCCTGCAATCGGACAGCGGTTTGGCATCACGCCGATTACTGCCGGGACAATTCTCATGATTACCGGTTTCGCCTTGGTATGCATGGCAGGTTTCGAGCTGGCAAAAATTTTAAAAAAAGTGAAAGGCTGAGGGGTAAACGAGCCCTCTCGTGACTTTTAAAATCAAACAATCCAGCCGTGTCCGGCGGGATTGGGCTTATCACGTCCAGGGACATTGTAATGCCAATATATCCCGGTTATTGTTCTTTATTACCGGGGTCAGGAAAAGCCCGAACGGTCAATCGTTGTATCACATTCTGATTTTCAGGGAAAAATATTAATATTCACAGGGAAAATGTGCCTCCCGGTGAAACACGATGCCTTCATTTGCATGCAAGGATATTGGTATGGACTGTACGTTCAAGACGTCAGCCCCGACAGAAGCAGAACTGATGAAAAAGATCGTGGAACATGCAAAAAGCGTCCACAAAATTGATCCCGCTCCTCCCGACCTGATAGCAAAGATCAAAAAAGCCATCAAAAAATAACTCTTCCCTTTTCTCCCAGTATCTCGTGTGCGTGGCTCCGCGTTTTTGCATTCTCTGCCCGGATAAGCAGTTCTCCCGTCGTTTTGCATATCAACGTTACTGGCCCGACAGGGATACACCAGGAACGTAACCTCTCCTCCGTCATGTAACCCAAACATGGATCCGGAATTGTTAAAAAAATCTTTTATACTGCCTTTAACCCGGTTTGTGGTTCACCTGACTGTTATTTACCGCTTTTGTGGTACTATGAGAAGTGTATTAACGGAACAGGCAGCAAAGTACCGGAAGAATGCCTGGCCGTACGGGAAAGGATCGCATCACATGGCTGTCGCAATACATATACAGAATTTAACCCGGCGATTTAACGATCTGGTCGCCGTGGACAACATTTCCTTTGATATCGAACACGGGGAGATCTTCGGCCTGCTTGGCCCCAACGGTGCCGGGAAAACAACGACCCTGTCGATGCTTTCGACCATGCTCAGGCCCACATCAGGTTCAGCGACGATCAATGGCATCGATATTGAACAGGACGAGGATGGCGTACGGAAATCCATCGGTATTGTCTTCCAGGACCAGAGCCTTGACGAAGAACTGACCGCATGGGAAAACATGGACTTTCATGGGCGCCTTTACCGTATTCCCACGGACATCAGGAAGCAGAGGATCACCGAGCTCCTGAACCTTGTTGAGCTCGAAGACCGGAAAGATGACATTGTAAAAACATTTTCCGGAGGGATGCGGAGACGCCTCGAGATCGCACGAGGGCTCCTCCACCACCCATCGGTCCTTTTCCTTGACGAACCAACGCTCGGGCTGGACCCCCAGACCCGCAACCACCTCTGGCAGTATATCGCAACCCTGGCAAAGGAGAAGGGGATCACGATCATCCTCACAACGCACTACATGGACGAAGCGGACCGGCTCTGCAACCGGATCGCAATCATCGATCACGGGAAGATCATTGCCCTCGATACCCCGAAAAACCTCAAGGATGGGATCGGGGGAGACGTCGTGACGATCAAATCTCCCGATCCGGGAGCCATCGTCGCGGCCCTGACAGAACCCTGGATTACCCGCGTGGAAAAACATAATGACGAAGTGAACATCAGCCTGCAGAACGCCGAACAGCATATCAGCACCATCGTGACGCTGCTCAACACGCATCAGGTCCCCATAGAATCCATCGCCATACACAAACCTACCCTTGAAGACGTATTTCTCTCCTTTACTGGAAAAACCATCCGGGAGGAAGAGGCGGACCATAAAACGAACATGCGCATGTACCAGAGGATGGTGAGACATTAATCATGGACATCATCTACACCATCTGGCTCCGGAATATGAAACGCTACATACGGTCGAAAAGCCGGATTATCGGCAGTATCAGTATGCCGCTCTTCTTTTTACTTTTCCTGGGGTTTGGCCTGAACTCTGTCGTGCAGTTGCCCGGGCTCGGCGGTAATTACATTGTATTCCTTATCCCGGGCATGGTCGCGATGAGTGTGCTGTTCACGTCCGTCTTTTCCGGGATACAGATCATCTGGGACAAACAGTTCGGATTTTTAAAAGAGACTCTTGTGGCTCCGGTCTCGCGGCTTGAGATCATGTTGGGCCAGACCCTTGGCGGGGCGACGACTGCCGTCCTCCAGGGATTCATGATCCTTGTCCTTTCCGTGTTCATCGGGCTCCATATCTCAAGCCTGACCGGTTTTCTCATCGCTTTCATGTTCATGGCGTTGATCGGTATATCGTTTACCGCCTTTGGAATCGCCATTGCATCGCGGATGGAGGATATGACCGGTTTCCAGCTCATCATGAACTTTGTCGTCTTTCCGATATTCGGCCTCTCCGGCGCACTATTCCCCATCAGCTCATTGCCGGCGTGGGTGGGTCCGGTTACCCTGCTGGATCCGCTGACGTACGGCGTTGAAGGCATCCGTTTTGGCC
>JBGOZZ010000161.1:0-4192 GCA_041480465.1 Methanoregula sp.
CACGGACTGTTTCTGAATTATGCCTTATATCCTTAGCAAATCAGCAAAATTTTTACTGTGTATGACGGGGCAGATCGTGAAGAAGAGGCGATATATGAAGTTCAGGAACCAGACCGAAGGAGGAAATAGATGGCAACCGGAATAATCAGGTATACCAGCAAAGAGCCCGATGGCATGACAAATGAAACGGTCACTGCTATAAACGCAACGCCTGGGATAAGCATGGCTCTAAGAAAATGCAATCTCATGGAGTTCCTGTCAGCCTCCGGATCACACAGGTGCACGGATTTTGAAATGTAATGCATCTGGTATGCAAAGATGAGACCGACGATCAGAATATTGATATGAAAGAGGAGGACAGCGATCTGGACTTCGGGATAGTCCCCGGCCACATCCGTGGAGAATGGTATGAAAACAATGGAGATGAGGAGGGCGATGTTAATCCAGAGCAAACGGGGATCAACTACGCGGACGAAATGGAACTGGCGATGATGATTAAGCCAGAAGCTTGCAAGAATTAAAAAAGCGGCAACAAATACAAAGAACTGCGGGATGAGATCGAAAACCAGGACGGGAAGCATAACCTGAGCCTGAGATACTGCTGGTCTGGGCGGATTAATGCCCAATACGAGGAGGGTCATTGCAATCGCAAAGATGCCATCGACCATCGTCTCCATCCGGGTTTTTGATATATGGTATTCCCTTCCTTCGGACATTCTGCTCATACTTATTCATATGTTTATCCCGATTCGCAGATATCAATTTCTCACTGTAACACCGGACAATGAAACAATATTTTCTTTTTTTAACTTCAAGCAAATTCTTCATTCCTGTACGCCATTACGGCATTGCAAGGAACTTCCACCTCGTGCACATCTTTATATTCCGATGATGAAACCACTACATGGAGATTTATTCATGAAAGTTATAGGTATAAGCTCAAGCCCGAAAATGGAAAAAAGCCAGACACGCCGGCTCGTTATGGGTGTCCTCGAAGGAGCACGGCAGGCAGGGGCGGACGTAACACTTGTGGACATCTGCAGCCTTGAAATCAAATACTGTACTGCCTGCGGTACGTGTTATGCCAAGGGCGAGTGCATCCATGATGACGATTTTCCGATAATTCTGGAGAAGATGCTGGACGCTGACGGTATTGTCTGGGGCTCGCCAAATTATATCAACTCGGTTACTGCCCAGCTCAAGACCCTTCTTGACAGGATGGCAGATTCGATCCATTGCCAGTCGTTTACCGGAAAGTACGGCTGTGCGGTCTCAACTGCAGGAGGCTCAATGGCAGAGGAGGTCGCGGACTATATGAACACCACGATGTGTAATCTTGGTGCGACAACGGTCGGAAAAGTAGCAGTACTTCTCGGCGCTGATCCGAATGCAATAGTACCTGCGGAAAAGCAGGCAAAGGAGCTGGGCAGGAAACTGGCTGATGCTATCCGGACGCAGTGGAAGGATCCGGCACAGGAAAAATATCATAAAGAACGCAGGGAGTACTTCAAGCGTCTTGTAATGTTCAATAAAGATCTCTGGAAGCATGAGTATGATTACTGGAAAGCAACAGGCGAACTGAAATAAAAAGGGCTTAAAAGTTTTTTTTAAATTTTTTATTCCCGTACTCATTGATTGAATTTTTGTTAAATTTTTACAGGGATATTGAAAATTTCTTTTCAGGATTTTAAAAAAAAGGTGATTGTGTGTGAAGACCACAACTAACCATAATTCAGGTTGCGAGCTTTTTAGTTATTTTTGGCAAAACTTTTCCACTATGAAACATGGTTCCCTCAATTCCCTGTGCTTACATCATTCCATCCGGATCTCGTACCCGGCATCAGCCAGCACTTTTTTAATCCCGCTGATATGGTCCCAGCCTCGTGTCTCCAGTTCAATGTTCACCCTCGCCATCAGCACGGGAATATCACTCTCCCCCTGCAAGTGATGGATGTGGAGAATATTGCCCCGTTCCTGTGCGATTGAGGTGAGAATCCGGGCAAGTGTGCCGGGCTGGTCGTCGAGCAATACCGAAAACCTCATGATGCGTCCCTGGCGGGCAAGCGATTGCCGGATGACCCGGAAGAGAAGGGAGCTTTCAACATTTCCCCCGCTAATGACGAGAACAACATTGCTGCCTGAAGGAACATCAATGGAACCGTTCATGAGAACGGCGAGCGGAACTGCTCCGGCGCCTTCTGCGACCACGTGCTTGCGTTCAAGGAGCAATAGCATGGCATCGGCGATCTCCTCTTCGGATGCAATGACGTGTCGATCGACATATCGTTGTATGAGAGGAAGCGTATGAACACCGGTCTCGGCAACCCGGATACCGTCAGCGATGGTTTTTCCTGCCTGAACCCGGCACGGGGAGCCATGGCGGAGCGCCTCTCCGGCAGACGGGCATAACCCTGCCTGGGCTCCGATGATGATGATATCCGGCTTCATTGCTTTTGCTGCGGTTGCAATACCTGCAATAAGACCTCCCCCTCCAACCGGCACCACAATCATATCTGTCGCGGGAAGATCATGCAGGATCTCGAGCGCTATAGTTCCCTGCCCGGCGATTACAGCATCATCATCATACGGGTGAATGAAGATGTTCCCTTTGCGTGCGATCTCCCGTGCCTTCTCTATGCTCTCCTCCAGGCTCCTGCCATGAATAATTACCTGGGCCCCGTAACTCCGGGTCGCTTCCTGCTTTGTGAGGGCAGACCATTCCGGCATTACGATAATTGCGGGAATGCCGGCAGAATGAGCCGCTACTGCGACGCCCTGAGCGTGATTCCCGGCCGAAGCAGCGACTACACCTTGTTCTCCGGTCGTATTGACGCAGGAAAGAATCTTGTTTGTCGCTCCACGAACCTTGAAGGATCCTGCTTTCTGGAGCGTTTCGAGCTTGAGATAGACATTTGCCCCGGTCATGTCGGAAATGGTGGGCGAATGCACAAGGGGGGTGTGAATGATATGCGGAAAAATCCTTGATTCGGCCGCGTGGATGTCAGCGAGCGAGACCATGCACATGAAAATATATCCGGGAAGTTATGATGGTTGCGCATGAAGAATAATTCCGATATCCGTTCTTCAAATCCTGACACAGCCGCTCATCTGAAAGGAATTCATTAAACATCAGGCGATAAAAAAAGATTTATGGGCGATATTGCGTTGTTCGCTTCGTGATCATTTCAAGTGCTTCGAAAGCTTCCCGTCTCACAGAAACATTCTGATCAGTGAGGAGGCCGGTCAGATGGTCAACTGCTTTCTGGTCGCCGATCTCGCCGAGAAGGAGAGCTGCCCGCTTCCGAACATCGCTCTGATCATCTTTCAATATCATAATGAGAGGAGTTGTCGCAGGTTGCCCGAGCATCCAGAGGGCCTCCATAGCGCTTGTCCTCATCATCGCGTCTCCCTCGCGGAATGCCTGCATGAGTGGTGCAATTGCAGGGACTCCCAGAGCGGCGAGTGCTTTAACGGCTTCAATGCGGACTGACCTGTCGGGATCATCGAGTACTTCCACGATGGGGGGGATTGCCCTGGTATTTCCGATCTGGCCAAGCACTTCTACCGAACCCCTGCGGATTCCCTGGTTCTGGTCACCGAGTGCTTTGATCAATGTATCGACTGACGGTTCACCAATAGTGACCAGTGCAAGAGTCGCTCTTCGGCAGATATCCTCGTTTGGATTGGTCAGTGCCCGAATGAGGGGGAGTATTGATGGTACTCCGAGGGAACAGAGAGTTGCCATCGCAGCCATTCGGACTGACTCCTTTGCATCGTCGAGTGTTTCGATGAGCGGGTCGACTGCCCGGGGATCCCCGATGCGGCCGAGCGCTACTGCGCTCTCCTGGCGTACTCTGGCATCAGGGTCTTTGAGGGATTCGATGAGGCTGGGGAGAGCCCGTACCTCACCCATAATCCCCAGCGCCTGAACGGCTCCTCTCCGGATAAACGGGTGGTTGTGTTTCAGTGCCTGGACCAGGGAACCGGCTGCAGGCTCTCCGATTAACTGGAGTGCACGCACGATCTCCTGCCGCACGTCGTCACCCGGCTCCTGAAAAGCCTCAATCAATGGTCCAACAGCCGGAGCACCAATCTTGCCGAGCGTATCAGCAGATCCACGCCTGATGATCCAGTATTCGTCCTTGAGTCCATGGATAAGAGGTCCGATGAATGGTTCACCAAGATCTCCGAC
>JBGOZZ010000162.1:0-4191 GCA_041480465.1 Methanoregula sp.
AACAATCCGGAAACTCCGGTACTCTGCCGGATCTTCCACATCATAGATCATCTGCCAGAGCGATGGCAATGCTGCAAATTTTGCCGGGTGATGCTCTTTTAACCAGTTGACAAACCCGGGAAATTTCGTCCTGTCCCCCTTCTTCTCCTCGTCAATCCGCCAGCGCAGGTATTCACCGCTCATGATATTTTTTGGGGAGAGGATATTGAAGGCGTAGATACCAGCCGTATAGTCGATGTGGGCAAGCGAATCGACAAGGTAAAAATAGAGGACTTTATTGAACTGGGAGGGATCCTGGAGGATCAGGGTTTTTTCATACAGGTACGACAGGACTGTCAGGAACTCATTATCATCCATATCATCCTGTACGTGCCGGAGTTGTAAATAATTGCCGTAGTGCATGAAAAAGTCCAGAGACGGGGGAGGTTTCTCTTGTTTGCAAAGAGGAAATTTATTACCCTTATTTGTAAAATGGTTCACGAAGCGCTACTGCTCTCTGGAACAACGCTTCGAGTTCTGCACCTTTCTTTGCCCGTATATCGATATGGTTATCAGTTCGCAGCAGGCAGGGCTTGAGTTTCCCGTCGGACGTGACCCTGAGGCGGTTACAGAATGCGCAGAACTCCGTATTATGGAGCGGGCGGACAACTTCGACTTCAGCACCATCCAGGCAGTATTTTCTGCGGTGATGCATCCTCCGGGTGATAATCTGTTTTGAGCGCGAGGCAAGCGCATCTTCCAGCCCATGCAGGTCTCCGTGATAGGTGCAGTCATTGAACTGCATCAGCTCTATCAGCTGGAGAACGAGATTCCGGTTGCCCCTGACATACGCAAGAAAATCATCGATCTCCATGTCGTTTATTCCCTCGAGAACCACCATATTCAGTTTGACTGGCGTGAGCCCTGCATCAACAGCCGCGGATATACCCTCAAGCACATCAGAGAGCCTGTCAATACCGGTGATCTTTTTATAGGTTTCCGGGTTCAGGCTGTCGAGACTGACATTGACCCTCCTGAGTCCCGCTTCTTTGAGCCTTGAGGCGAGGGCGGCAAGGAGTGTGCCATTGGTCGTGAGCGAAGACTCCATCCCGTCCGGTACTGACCGGATGATCTCCAGCAGATCCTGACGGAGCAGCGGTTCACCGCCGGTAAATTTTACGCTGCGGATCTCAAACTTTGCCGCGACCCGAAGAATCTCGGCGATCTCTTCAACGGAGAGCTGATCTTTGGGAGAGCGTTCCCCCTCTTTGTGGCAGTAGATACAGGAAAGGTTGCATTTCGGCGTAAGACTTACCCGAAGGTTGCTTACCGGGCGGTTATACGGGTCTCTGAGGATCATGATCGGGTTCAGCCTGTGAAATTCTTTGCAACGATATAGAGCTCGGTGCTCCCTTTACGGGTTGATTTCGTGATGCAGGTTTTCACCGAATAGAAATGTTCTTTTGTCATGGCATAGAGTTCGGGAAAATCCGTACCCTGGAACGATTTTACCACAAAATTCCCGCCCTGTTTTAACACTTTGCAGGCAAACATGAGGGCCTGTTCATTCAGTTCAATGATGCGGGCCTGGTCATAGCTCTTATGACCGGAGAGCTTGGGAGCCGCATCACAGACTACCACATTGACGACGCCAAGCATCGATCGCACCTTCTCCTGCACTTCGGGATCATTGAGATCCCCTTCGATGGTCTCAACACCGTCGAGGTGTGCTATGGGATTGAGATCAATGCCAACGACCCTGGCCCTAGTGAGCGTACGCTCAACCTGCAACCAGCTCCCGGGAGCTGCCCCCAGATCGATTATATTATCATCGGTGCGGATGATGGCAAACTTGTGCTGGATCTCGAGAAGTTTATATGCCGCCCGTGAACGGTACCCCTCATGTTTTGCCCGTATATGTGTCCGATCATATCCCCATTGTGATCCCATTATCCCGAACCGTTCCCCCTGGTAAGTCCGGGCTTCACCCCGGAACGCTTTTTTATTATATGACGGGATATTGTATAAGAGATTGCATTCAGGAATTTGTTAACTAGTCGTGTCATCTTTTTTTAGTCATGCGATTGCAGGAATGAGAAGGTTTTTTCCTGTTGAACGGGAGCCATTCTCTTTATTAATAATTCTCTGTGAGACAAAGGGGTTCACCAAAAACTTTCTGAAACCAGCGGAAGAATCATACCAGCTCGCCATCGTATATCATTTCACCGGCATCCCCGTCCACCACAACATGTATACCGTTTATGAGCCGGTTCATGGGGACCTCAATATGGTCGATCATCGGGATTTCGCCAATGATCGCTCCCGTCGCGATGATCGGCTCTGCCTCGGAATTGACTATGGCAGCCGGTGCGTGCCCGTTCCGGCTTAAGGCGTAGAGGACATACGAGCCAACGGTTGAGCCCTTACCATAGGGAAAAGCAAGCACCTTTCCTGCAATGCACACACCCTGGAGAGGGTGCCCTTTTTCGACAATAATTCCTGTTGCCGGATCAACACCTGAAAGAAACGACAGGGGATTTGGGCTCACCAGCAGCGGACCTTCCCCCCGCCCTTTTGCTATTCCTCTTCCCCTGATTAGCATAATCGTACCTAATAAATGTTTGAAGACACCAGATATAAGATTGATATGGAAGAGATCTCCGTCAATAATACTGCACCCTCAACCGAGCTCAAATACCAGCTCCAGCTCAATGAGCTCGAGGCCAGCCTGCTCGAGATGAAGGTGAAAATTGACGAGCTGATAAAGGAAAATGCCCAGCTCAAGAGAGAGAACAACCAGCTCAAGCGCATGCCGCTGTTCGTAGCCGTTGTCGTCGATATCCTGGATAATGGTGAGATTTATCTCCGGCAGCAGGGGAATAACCAGGAATATCTTACGACCGCTACAGAAGAACTCCGTCCTCTGTTAAAACCGGGGGCCAAGGTTGCCGTCAATAACGCGCTTTCGATCGTCAAGGTAATTGGCAATATCTATGACTCACGCATACGGGTGATGGAACTCGAGGTGTCACCCGACACCAGTTACGCCCAGATCGGCGGCCTGGTCGATGTGATTAAGGAGGTGCGCGAGGCGGTAGAGTACCCGCTGACCAAACCCGAAATTTTCAGGCGCATCGGTGTCGAGCCCCCGAAAGGAATCCTCCTGTATGGGCCTCCGGGAACCGGTAAAACGCTGATTGCAAAAGCAGTTGCCCATGAAGCAAAGGCAACGTTCATCAGGATGTCCGGCAGTGAACTGGTCCACAAGTTCATCGGTGAGGGTGCCGGACTCGTCCGTGAACTGTTTATGCTTGCCCGCGAACGTGCACCGGCGATCGTTTTCATCGATGAGATCGATGCCGTTGGCAGCACGCGGACCAATGACGGGACGTCCGGGAGCGCCGAAGTGCAGCGCACCCTCATGCAGCTCCTCGCTGAAATGGACGGGTTTGACAACCGCGGGGACGTCCGCATCATGGCGGCCACCAACCGGGCGGATATGCTGGATCCGGCACTTCTCCGGCCCGGGCGGTTTGACCGCCTCATCGAGATTCCCCTGCCGGACAAGGATGCACGGCTCGAGATCCTGAACATTCATTCCCGCAGGATGCACCTGGCAAGCGTAGACCTGGAAGAACTTGTGGGCATGACTGAAAAAGCCACGGGTGCCGAACTGGAAGCGATCTGCCGTGAGGCCGGCATGATGGCCGTGAGAAGGGAAGCCCTATGCGTTGAGATGCAGGATTTTATCGATGCAGTCCATAAAGTGAGAAACGAGATTGTTACCGATAACCGTATGTACACCTGATCCGGTAACGCATTATTAACTTGCGGAGATCCGGATGAATATTCTTTTGATTCAGCGGGAGGGAGTTGATCTCCACCATACCCTTTTTGCATCTGAAACCAGCCGTATGGTGCTGCGTTTTTATCACCCGAAGAAAAAACCCTGCGGGGTCAGTATCACCGTTTCGACACTCGGTAGCGCCCTGTCGCTTATCTCGGAGATGCGCTGGTATATCCGGCGCTACGTCCGGGAAGTGCTCTTCGAAGTCTCCCCGGGGATATTCTGCACCCACCGGCTTGCACAGGATGTGTATTATGAACGGACGTCAGTTCTTGAACCGGCTTGGCCATTCCGCCGGCTCTATGGATTCCGCCATGGAAACCTGATCAGCACGGTCCTGATGTCGCCAGGTTCCACCCTTGAAG
>JBGOZZ010000163.1:0-4187 GCA_041480465.1 Methanoregula sp.
CTGTTTTTAACGCTTTCCACCGCTGATGGCGCAATTGGTTCACGCTGGATACCGGGAGCAACCCTTAAAGTGCGCCAGGGCGTCCTGCGGCAACTGGAAAGCCGCGCATTTAACCTGCTCATCAGGATCCTGTTCGGCCTGGACTATCACGACACACAGTGCGGAGCAAAGGTATTTAAAAAATCAGCTATTGATGCAGTATTGCCCATGATGATCTCACGGGGATTTGAATTCGATGTCGAGCTGCTCTGGAGACTCCACAGGGCGGGATATACGGTTGACGAAGTCCCTATCGAATGGCAGAACAAAGGTGACTCCCATGTCCGGAAAAGGGATATGATCAGGATGCTTGCAGGTCTTTTTGCGGTCAGGTTTGGTTCCAGGCGACCATGATTCCGGCACCGCGTGAAGAACAGAAGAAAGAAGCGTTCAGGCTTTTCGAAGACGGGCGGTACCAGGAATCCCTGCAGATCTGTACTCTAGTCCTTGAGAGTGAAAAGGATTCAGCTATTGAAGTGCTCGCTGCCACAAACCTCTACTATACGGGTAAACTCGAAGATGCGGAAGTTTTTTTTCGGGACCTGGCCCAAAAGATGCCGGATTCGTCGTATGTTCACAGTTACCTGGCAAAAGTACTTGAGGCCCAGAAGGATGAGGGAGCGATCTCAGAGTATGCGGCTGCCGTTCACCTGGATCCCACCAACCAGGACGCCCTCAGGAGCTATGCAGGCTACCTCATCTCCCAGAAAGACTACCGGGGGGCACTCCCGGTTCTCAGGTCCCTTGTACAGCTCGGGAAAAAACCTGGTGATGTCCAGAACCTGATGCGGGCCCTTATCGAGATCGGGGAGCCGGCAGAAGCACTTGCCACCCATTCCCTGTTCGGGGGTGATGTTGCAAAGACCCCGGAATACATTGACGCACTCATCAGGACTGGCAATTTTCAGGCTGCCACTGAGTCTGCGCACAGAATATACCGCGATACAAAAGATCGCAGGGTACTCCGTACCTATCTCGATACCCTTTCCCGGTATGATGTAAAGGCATCGCTTGATGCGTATACGACTCATATCCAGGAATTCCCTGATGCAGAAATCCTGTTCGATTATATCCTGCTCCTGAAATCCAACAGGGATTATGCTGCGGCACTCGCTGCTGTAAAAACACTTCTTGAATGCGTACGCGACCCGCTCTACCGGCTCGTCGAATGCGATCTCCTCGCAGCGATGGGCCTTGAGCGACAAGCGTTTACCGCGTATGAAAACCTGATCCGGGAGGAGCTGGCATCAAAAAACGATCTGGAAACGCTCGCCCTCATCATCGGTACGTACCGCACGTATCTCCAGGAGCACGTGAGAGTGGAGGAAGCTCTCCGCCGGTTCCTTGATATTGTTTCACGGGATGTGAATGTCGTAAGTCTCCTTGAGACGGCACGTTTCTACGAGGATCTGGGAAATATGGTTGAGGCACGATCATGGTATTACCGTGCGTACCGGGCCGACTTTTTAGCCGGCGGCCTCGACTATGCAAAATTTTTATTGTCACACGGGGAAGAGCGGGAATGTGAAAAAGTGATGCTTTATATCCTGTCCAACGTGAAAAAAAGTACAGATATCGGGCGTGTGGCCGCCGTGATCCTTGATGAGCAGGGGAAGATGCACCGCCTGAAGCGCCTTATGGAACACCTGATAAAAAAACTTGAAGAGCGTAAAACGACGTTGAACTCAGATGGCCTGGAGCTGCTTTCCATCGCATTTTTCATTGCTGCGACCAGTGCACACGACGAGATGGATTACGCCACCTGTAAATATTACTGCCTCTGCGGCATGGACGTGATGCCGGCATACCCACGCATCATCCACCCCGGGAATTATCTCCAGCTGATACAGACATGCAAGGAGCGATCCATTGCCGATCGGCCGATAATGAATGCACCACAGGCAAAAAAACGTCCGGTTGCAGTCGCTCCGGCGCAGATAATCACCGAACAGCTCGGGCTTTCAGAGCAGGAGAAGAAGATCGTTGAATTCCTCCGCTCACACCGCAAAGCCAGCGAGATGGATCTTCGCAAAATGCTGGGAACCCGCAGGGTGGCAGGAGTTGTGAACCAGTTGATCCAGAAGGCATCGTTAAGGGGGATGAATCTTATCAGCAAGAAAGGGGTTGGAGAGGATGGAGAGGTCTATGAATATACCGGAACCTGAACCGATGGACCGTCGCCGGCTCGAAAGTATCAACATCATCAACGCATTACGACGGGGAACGGTTCCCGCAAGCGGACTTGAGCGGATAGCGGTAGGGCTGGATGTCGAAGAGAATGTAATCGGGAAACAGCTGGATTACGTGGCCCAGGGAGGCGGGGATACAAAATTTATCCGCGGCGAATACGGAAGCGGCAAGACCTTCCTCGTTGCACGGGCTCTTGAGATCGCACGCAACAAGGGTTTTGTCACCTCACATGTGGTCATATCCTCCTCAACACCTCTCTATAAACTCAAGGGGATATACCAGCAGATCTGTTCGAACCTCAGGACGAGCGATGAAGAGCATGCAATCAAAACCATCATCGATACCTGGCTCTATTCCATTGAAGAACGCCTCATCTCGGTCAGCGGGAGCTCGGTTGAGGACGCTGCTCTGGAAGCGGCGACCGAGCGGGAGATTGAGGCCGCCCTGTCAGGCATCAGCGAAGTAAACACCGCGCTTGCCGCCGCATTGCGCACGTATTATAAGGCAAACAATGCCGGGGAGTTCCAGATAGGCCAGTCTGCCCTGGGGTGGATCTCTGCTGAACCCAATATCGGAAGGGACTTCAAGCAGAAAGCCGGGATCCGTGGCGATATCGATGACACCATTGCCTTCATCTTCCTCCGCGGACTTGTCTCGATCATCCACGGGGCGGGCTATCGTGGCATCGCGATTGCAGTTGACGAGATGGAAACAACCCAGGGACTCCAGCGCAACCAGCGCGAAAAGGGATACCAGACGCTCGTGCAGATCATCGACTCGCTCGACAGGGGAGATATGCCGCGCTGTTACTTCCTCTTTACCGGAACACCTGCCATGTACGACGGCTCACGGGGCATACGGTCCGTCCCCCCGCTGTATGATCGGATCAGCGTGGTACAGACAGATAATTACCGGAATCCACGGCAACCCCAGATTATTCTTTCAAAATTCGATACAGCCAAGCTCGAGCTGGTTGCGCTCAAGGTACTGGATGTCTATGCCCAGGCGTATGCTGAACCGGACCGGGAGCGGGTTTCCCACCGCTTTATCCGTGCGATGATCAAGAAGATTACTACCAGGTTCGGGGGGAGGGTTGACGTGATACCACGGATATTCTTAAAAGAGTTTGTCGATGTGCTCGACAAGTGTGAGCTCTACGAGGAGTACAATCCCGCAGAGGGCTATGATTTCGATTCCGAACATCTTAAAATAGAATTGAAAAAAGAAGAAGAGGCAGTCATGGTGGTTAAATTCTAATCATCCATTTTTCATGAAACTATTTTACATATTAAACTGTACAGGTACCGGTATGCGATGGGTGTGCTTTCTGATTTTTACAGCAGCGTTGCTCGGAGTGATTGCCACTCCTGTTGCGGCCTCAACAATACTTTCCATCTCTGCATCCCCCCAGCAGGCGCATATCGGTGATATCGTTACGCTAAACGGAACCGTTTCGGGAATTACAACAATCGCTGTCTATCTCTTTGTGACAGGACCGGATCTTGATACACGGGGTGTAACACTGGACAATCTTAATATTCCCGCAGGACGCGGATTATTCACTACCGCTCCGGTACAAATGAGTGACGGGAGCTGGACATATTCCTGGGATACATCAGTAATTCTTGGAACTATGAAACCGGGAAAATATACCGTGTATGTCGAAAGTTCCCCTCTCGATCGTTTACGGTACATGAGCGGGGATTTTGCGACAGCGGATGTTGAATTTCTCCCGTCAGACAAGCCGGTGACCGAGACACCGCTTGAACCTGCCCTCCCGCTTATTGCTGTGGGATTTGTGGCAATTCTGGGACTCTGGCGATACAGAACGGGAAAAGAGACATAAAAGAAATCCAACGGGAATATATCCGTCTTGTTCCGCTCTTTTTTCAGGCTTCACTTCAGGCAGGTGTTATGGTATCGATGCTGACGTTATTTTCCAAAAGAAATACTATCGC
>JBGOZZ010000164.1:0-4184 GCA_041480465.1 Methanoregula sp.
CATGAAAAAACCGGCTTTGACGGTACCGAAACCGCGGACAATAAACCTTACTGTGATCATGCTGAGCGAATAAAAGGACCGGGACTCAACCTCACGGACTTTATTGACATATGCGCCTCTGCCCGGTTTTGCGACCGTGCCGGCGGGATATGGAAACTGACCCGCAATTCTGATATTCCGGAGGCAAAGAGTACCGCTATTACCGAGGCGGAAAACTGTCCTTCCGGTCGTCTGGTTGTCTGGGATAAAAAAACTCATGATGCGATTGAGCCGGAATTCAAACCGTCCATCGGGCTGATTGAATATCCGGACAAAGCCGGAAAGGGTCCGATTAGGGTTCGGGGCAGGATCCCGGTTGAATCTGCAGATGGTACACTCTATGAAATCCGTAACCGTGTCACGCTCTGCCGGTGCGGCAGATCCGAAAACAAGCCATTTTGTGACAGCAGTCATCTTGAACTTATGGAAAAATGACCCGTGAAGCCATCCACTATTTATTTTGGGTCGGTAAAGTCATTCCTGCATCTTCCTTAATTTTTTGAATTGACTGCAGGTTTGCGATCACTTCTTTTTCGGTTTAATGAGGTCTTTCGTCAAATGCTCCGCTAATTTTTCAGGCTGGTTTATTGCTTCCTGCAATTTTTTCTTCTCATGTGATTCGGGGAGGAAGAGTTCCTCAAATTCTTTGTCTGAATGACAGACTTTTTTGGGTTTTGTTTCTTTTTTTTCCATGGTTAGATACACCTCAAACCCGCTGCACCATGTGCATGTTTAATTCTTCCTTGAAATAATGCTTTTTCTTGATCCATACAAAACCGTCACGTTTCGATATTACCGCTACATCCACAGGCCCGCCAACAGTTTCGGCCTGCAGGGACACCTTTCGTTTCAGCGACGTCAGGTTTACCAGGGATTCTGCCATCGCCGCAAGTTCGGTTTTTGGGAGCGATATAACCACATTGATGACAGGGCCAATGTTTGATGCACGATAATTATCGATATACGTGGAAATCCGCTCAATAAGTACATCGCTTTGTGGCTGGAATTGTGTCTTCAGGCTGGATTTTTCATCATCATTCATGGTTTCAATACTATCCACGATCGCTTGCGGGTATTCGTGGAATATTTCTGACAGGCTTTCCACCAGTGCATCAGTGAGCCGTGGGTCGATGCCGGACATGAAGATATCGACCATCTCGTGCTGCGCAAAGGGAATCACATACGCGCCGCTCCCGAGGGTGATTTTCTTGTTCTCGGTTTCTTTATATTTCAGGGCGCCGGAGAGTCTCCCTTCTATTGCATAGGTAACAAGCGAGGGGAAGATCTCTTTTTCCCCAAATCCTGCAATCACAATACCGGAAAAATTCTGAACCATCGGATCAAGAGATCCCGAATATTTTCCAAAAAACATAAAGGGGATCTCCTTTAATTGTGCACGTGTCGGGTCCGGGATCGGGAGTTGCTCGAACACCTCGGAAATCACCCTCGTTGTTATATCATCGTAGGCTTTGCTGAGATCCTTGATACGGGATTGATCAAAACCCGAAACAGACTCGGCACTCATGATTTGTGCATATATTTCATTGATCTTTTCAGCGACGATATCCCCAATCTGGTCTTCGGAGATCACACCCTGGACCCGTATAATCTCCAAGGAGTTCTGCTGGAAGATCTGTCTGAGAGAGAGGTAATAAGCGTAGATCAGGGAAGTAAAATACTGCTTTTCAATGTCTGCAGTTATTAATTCCTGTTCGCTTTTCAAAAAACTAAGGAACCGGTTGGCGTAGTCAGAAAGGTTGGGGAGTGGAGCAGGACCCAGTGAGTCTCCAAACCTGGTAATGAGAGGTTCCCACGGAATCCCCAAAAATGCAGCATTGTTGAATATCATGAACGCTACGGTGTGGTTTTTGGAGAGCCTGAAGATTTTATTTGCCGACGTAAAGATCTTTTGCGGATTTTCAGCTGGTCCGGTTACGAGGCTCACGGCACTGTCTGCGGCAAGTGCAACTGCCTCTTTGTTCATGATAACGATTTCAGCAGTCATTATCCCTCATGGTTATTATGAACAACACTATTCAGTGAACCCTCTTAAATGTTGGTTGTGAAGGATCGAACAGCTCCCGGAAACCGCACTAAAAAATATTCAGAACTCTTTTGGATTCATCTATTCGCCGATAATTACCTGACGCGCTTTGTTCCGGAACCGATGTCGTCCTTTTTCTTCCTGAATGCTTCCATGGTCTCGCTGATACGGCGCCCAAGCCAGCGCTCATTAAATTCCGAAGGGTAGACGAATTTCACCTGGTTTGAGACCTCCCAGTCCTCCCATGACGTAAGATTGGCAACACGGGCAAAGAGAGGTGTTCCGGGGAGGGGGAGCGGTATCGTGAACCAGGCTTCATCGAGCGGGAGCGACAGGACCAGAGCAAAGGTCTTTTCAATCGACTCGATTGTCTCATTCGGGTACCCGACCATGAAAAATCCGGCAGTGCCGATACCTGCCCGGTAAAACAAGTATACTGCCCGGATCCCCTGTTCAACGGTGACACGCTTGTTCATGAGCCTGAGGGTTTCGTTACTTCCCGATTCGAGACCAAGATAGACCCGGATACACCCTGCACGCTTCATGAGGTCAACAAGTTCCGGAGTGAGGCGATCGACCCGCGACAGGCAGGTCCAGCCAATTGGCGCGTTCCGCCGGATCATTTCGTGGCAGAATGCTGCGAGATACTCGCCATCGAGCGTAAAACAGTCATCTGCAATCCAGAGACTGGTGTAACCAAGTGACAGGATCTCTTCAATTTCCCTGAATACTTTTTCGAGCGGAGGTTTTCTGAACAGGTCACCCCATACCGGTTTTGAGCAGAAATCACAGGAAAAAGGGCAGCCGCGGGTAACGATCACGCTGGTCTGCTTAAGACCGCTGTTTTTTTCCATCACTGTCTGGTACTGGTGATGATCAAATCCCGAGCGGTCCGGAAGGGGAAGCAGGTTCAGGATTTCCGAGGAGTGGTGAACGGGAGGAAAAGACAGTACCTGACCCTCTGTGTTTATATACAGTCCCGGGTAGGAAGCGGGATCCAGATTTTTCAGGTCACGGGGGGAACGGCATGATACAAGGTAATCCTGGCAGAAACGCGGGAATGTCACATCGCCTTCTCCACAAAATACCGCATCAAATTTTTCGCCAAACATCGCAGGATTCACGGTTGGAAGCGGCCCACCCGCAACAAAGAGAGTTTCCGGCAGCCGTTTACGCAGTTCCCTGAGCAGGTCAAACGCATTCCTGCTCATCGTGACCATAATGGTAATTCCAATAATGCCAGGACGGGATTCTACAATCCGATCGATTACATCATCAAAGGTCATAAATGTGCAGTCTGCCATGGTTACCAGGATCCCCAGTTCCTTCAGCTGGCTGGAAAGGTACGCGATCCCAAGGGGAGGAAATAGTTTTTCAACAGGATCTTTACTCCGGAAATAGGGATAGATAAGGGTAACACCAGGTTTGGGTGCCGGGTTCACGAACATGCTCCTGTGGCAAAACCGATACAGTACCTTACTTCGGGTAATCTCTCTGAACGCTCCAGGGGACCCAGTTCGATGCAAAAACCCGCCCAGCAGAGGTCTCCGGTATGTTCCCTCCCACGGAACATGGTGAGCGGCACAGGCGGGCTGACTGATGGCTTGTCCATAAAGAACCGGATCCTATGTGCCGGATCAAAAAGTGAAACTGGCAGCTGCGCCAGGCTGATCTTTTCCCACCCGGGAGGAGGAGCTGCCGGTTGTTTCCCGTCCCATCCTGCAGTGAACGAGGCAGCACTGAGCTCGTTTAGCAGGCAGAGGGTATCCTGCGGTCCGATCGGCACGTGGATTTCTGCGTGCACCTCCACGTGGTGTCCGGTAATCCGGTAGGTGAAGGTGACCTTTCCCCGGGGGGGTATGGTTTCGAAGAGCGGGTGAATGCCGAGCAGCGTGCGGAGAGGGAACATTGGTAGTATAATAATGCCTTGAAGGCGGGGAAGCTGCATATAGGCGCTGATACCGTTTTCGATCCAGCGGGTGAGAAAGGATGACGGTTTCCCCCGTATGCCCCACATCATCCGTGTATCAAGGGTAAAGGTACGTTTGAGAACCCCGTCTTCCTCTGAGTCCGTACAGGAGCGGGAAAAACAGGTGAATTC
>JBGOZZ010000165.1:0-4133 GCA_041480465.1 Methanoregula sp.
AAGGGATTGCACTATAGTATCGGTGGACTTTCCCAAGAGCTATGGCATTTATTGTCCAAACGCCCGCTGTATACCCAAACTAAAATCTGCTCCCTATTTAACTCTTTTATTCGCGCACCAGTTTTATGAAAGGGAAACCTCTCACCATTGGCAATCTGAAAATTCTAATAAATTATTTCCAGGCCTCGCCTCAGCCCATAAAAAAGAAAGGATTATCTAGCGCTTTTTTGCCATGACCACCGCCAGTACCCCCCCTACGGAGAGCGCTGCCAGAACGGAAACGGGGGAAAGAGGAGACTGGGTTGTCGTCGGCAGGGCGGTTGGAGTCGTCGTCGGGGGGCGCGTGGTTATTACCGCCGTTGTCGGAACAGATGTGAGTGTCGGCGTTACCGGAGCGAGAACGGTAAAGGTTTTAATGCCGATATATCCCGTTCCATCCCTGAAGTACACATCATACTCCCCGGGCCCGGTCACCGTTACCTTCTGGGTAAATACTCCTGCTCCGGACCTCAAATCCTCCTTTGTGCCAATGTACTGAGGCCCGAAGATCCTGCCGTCCGGTCCCCTGACCTCGATCTCGACGCCGGCATTGCCGAGCTTGAGAATCGATCCCTCGATCCTGAGAGCCTCATCAACGGTCTGGGACACAGGGGAGGTGATCGTGATGTCACCGGAACGGTCCAGAAGCTTAGGCAGTTGCCAGGTCACTGAATCAGATGACAGTTTCCCCTCCTCAGTACCGATAAACTGGACTTCCACTTTGTATTGGCCGCCCGGCAATCCTTTCGTATCAATTAACTGGTACAGGGTGGCATGATTTTCCTGGACCGTCACAGACATGCGGCTGATAGGAGTTGCGGTGTAGCCTGACTGGTAAAACACAACATCAAATGTGGTCCCGGCAGGGAAGTTGCTGTCAACTGAACATTTTAACGGAAGACCGGCCTGCACGGATTCCGGACAGCTGAGATAGAGCTGGTATGCAGATGCCGTCCCCGCGATACACATCAGGCATAATGTGAGGAGTATGATCCTTTTCATGTCTACAGCATCGAATGGCCGAAATTAAAAGGTTTCTCTAAAAGAAGATGTTAATGAGGGTAAAAAAACGGGGTAAAGAATCGGATAGAATCACACCATGCCAATGAAATTATTCAACAGTAACAGACCGATCGCGCCGCTCTTCTCCGGATGGAACTGGACGCCATACGCATTATCTCTCCCTACCGATGACGCAAAAGGGCAGATATACTCAGTAGTTGTAAGGGTGTATTCCGGTGTCGTTTCCGCATAAAAGGAATGGACAAAATAGACATATTCTTCCCTGCCGAATCCGGCAAAGAGGGGGTTATCAGCATTTTCAATTTCCAGGGAGTTCCAGCCCATATGGGGAACTTTCTGTCCCGAACCGCGGGGAAATCGCTTTACATGCCCCGGGACAAGTCCGAGTCCGCAGTGAATTCCATGTTCCTCGCTTGTGTCCATCAGCATCTGCATGCCGAGGCAGATCCCCAGGAGGGGAACATCACGGGTTGCCTCTATGACGGTGTCCTTCAGGCTGCCAAGCTGATCCATCCCCTCGTGAAATGCGCCGACACCAGGAAGGACGAGGCCGTCCGCTGATGCGATCTCATCTTTTTCTGAGGTGATAATTGCATGTGCCCCGGCTTTTTCGAGCCCGCGGATCACACTCCGCAGATTTCCGAGCCCGTAATCAATAATGGCTATCTTCATCATCCGAGCACCCTTCCCTGAGCCTCCATCTGCCTTCACTGATCCATTCAGGAGGAAGCCCCTGCTTGTGTTGCCATTCTTCAAGCTGTGAATGCCAGCCGGCCCAGAGTGCGGGATACTCCGTCTCGATCATGTGGATTAATGCCATATCGCTTGACGGGCACATGAAACATCCGATCCGGTCCAGATGATGTTCATACAGGATATTATAGGGGGCATGCTCCCGCATCAGGTACAGCCAGACATGGAGTGCGGTCCAGTTGTGGATCGGTGCGGCCGAGAGCTGGGAACGTACGTTTGAATTCCGCCAGACACGGTCGCTCTGTGCCCGGCTCGCTGACTCATATCTTCTCTGGCCGATAAACGAGAGACATTCTCCCCATCGCTCGCGAATCAGGTTTGCCACCGGGGTCAGTTTACAGACCCTGCAGCACCAGCGGGCATTCACGGCCGGCGGGCCCTGGTGCTTAAGGACGTCACGGAATTGTGTTATGCCATCGGTACGGATTAACTCAAGCCCGTAATACCGCGATGCTTCCTCCACATTGGCATAGGTTTCGGGAAATTCCATGCCGGTATCGGCAAAGAGCATCGGGACGCTTCCAATGGCTTTTTTCACCACCAGCAGGGTGGCAAGACTGTCCTTGCCCCCGGAATATGAAACGTTTGCCACCAGATGCGGGTTTTGTGTGGCGACTTCCCGCACGAACCGGATGGAGGAAGATTCTGCACGTGCGAGCACCTCAGCATTTGCATTCACGGCTGCATCCCAGCTTGATGCTCCTGGCACAATGATCGATGCGACATTCCTGCGGGTCCTGACGATCGGACCTTTTTTCATGTCCCGTGCGGCAGCAGCACCGGCTTTTGCCCGCCCGACACCGACACATGAACCATCCTTTGCAAGAATGAACACTTCATCGCCCGCACGCACCGCATCGTCGATAAACACGAGCCCGGGCGCAAGGACGCTCATTTTCCGATCCCTGATAAAAGGGATCGCATCATCGTCAACGATTACATATCGTTTTTTGGGAGAGAACAGCGTACAGGCTTCAGGGCGGGGAACAGGTTCCCAGCGCTTCTGCCGGGGAAAATACCGGATGATCCCGGCGATTCCTCCTCCAACAACGATCTCTTCCATCCGGTCGTGATCCGGCACTTTATTCAGGAGTGCAAGATGACCGTCCGGGACCAGGCGTGCACCGAAGTGCTCTTCATAGATCCGGTTGATGCGTTCACAATCTGCCGGAAATGCGGGGCGGGCATCGCCTGGCGGCGTTACGGGAACTTCCCGGGTCTGCGCTCCGCAGGCACAGCATTTTGCAAGAACCGGCGCATGGCAACAATCGCACCAGCGCAACAGGATCTTCCCAAGATATGACGGACGCATCTTCTCTATTCGTTTGCTCTGCGGGGATAAAAATAGCAGGGAAGCAGCACAATAACCAAAGGAAGGGATACCTGGTTTCCGTAGTTGTATAATCATTTCCATCATTTTTTTATTCAGTCTGTCTTTCAGGCAAGGGTCCGGCACGGAGCGGGGGGATTGATAAATACCATCCTCACCACAGTACAATACCACATGATCAACACCTGGCTTGTCACAGTATTCTGCCTTATCGTTCTCTCCATCTGCGCAGTTCTGCGGGTCATTCCCGGACCTGCCCGCGATGATCGGTTTGTCGCGGTTAACACGGCAATCACCCTTGCCGCCGGCGCAGCACTTGGACTCAGTATCTATTGGGGAAACCTGGTTATGCTGGATATTTCCATTGTCCTCATCGCTCTCTGTTACGCGGGAACGATAGCCATGGCACGGTCAGATGGCGGTGAGAAGGTATGACTGACCTTCTTATTGATGCCGCAATGTTCACCCTTCTTGCAATCAGCGTGGGCTTTGCAGGAATCGGGGTAATCGGCCTCCTGGTCTTCCCCGACATCCGCAGCAGGACGTATACCGCAACGAGGGCGCCGGTGATCAGCATATGCGCCATGATAGTCGCCGTGATAGTATACGCACTCTCCATGATCCTCTCTGGCGGCGGTGACCAGTACCCTGCCCTCATTTTCCATATCCTGGTACTCCTGTGCATCGTCATTGCAGCAAACATGCTGATGTACCGGATCATCCTGGGACGGACTAAAACGATGAGTGCCTGCCAGGTATCCCCGGAGCAAAGCGAGAGGAAAGAATAAACCGGGATCTTTTTTTTTTTATTAAATGACCAGAGATACCTCATGGATTTCCCGACTGCATGGATCGACGGAGATTTTAATGCCCGTATAACCGGTTTTTTGTAAATCGATTGAATAATTAAAGGATTGCGCATTTCAAGAAATATCCCTGAAAGAATCGGTTCTTGTTCTGATACTGGCATTTTGGCGGGGAATAAGTG
>JBGOZZ010000166.1:0-4114 GCA_041480465.1 Methanoregula sp.
AAGATAACGATTTAAACGAAGAATCCTGTCATGCGTTGGCACCGTTTCCTGTGGAGATTTTCCCTGTATTTTTCAGTATGACAATTCTTCGTCCGTTTGCCAAACCGGGCATTTTACAGGGACTCGATCTCTCATGTCCGGCAAACTACGTCGTCGAACCCCTGAAAACAGGTTGTTACCGTGCATGGGGGTTTGTGTACTCGTCCGGCCCCCACCACCCGATTTCCATCATCGACATATCGTAAACAAGCAGCCGGCGCCAGCTCCGTTCGTGCTGGGTGCGGAGCCAGAGTTCACGCTGGATGAAGGGCGGGAAGGGGAGTAAGCGAAGTCCCAGGATCTCGTCAGGGAACTGCTGTTCGTAAAATCCGTCCGGATCGATATGGTAACGGGTCTGGCGGACCTTCACCGCCCGGACTGATTCAGGTTTGAAGATCAGGAAATCATACGAGAGATCCGCGAACGGGTTTTCCATCGTCCGGTAGCCCATGCGTTCTGCAAATCCCTTCGCTTCCGCAACCGCTGCTTCCGGTCTCCTCCCCCGGGTCATGGAGGCATCACCTCACCGTTGTGAACATCCGCCGGTTATCCCGCTGCTTGTGCATCTCCTTCGGTGGATCATGCAGTGTTGAATGTCTTGTGGTCATGATGCGCTCATCACCCGGAATAAAAATCCCAGAACATCCTGAACCGACGATTCGGAAAAAATAGCATGGAGATGCGATTCATCGTATGAACAATGAAAAAAGATGGGAAGGACTGCCGTGCAGTCCCCTGCAATGGTCACTTTTTCTGCATACCTTCGAGCCAGTCACCGATGAATGCACCAACAATGAAGATGATTACGAGGATGATGATACCGATGAAAATACCGATGCCTCCCGCCAGCCCGATGCCAAGGCCGAGGAGTCCGGGAGCAAATAAAAATGCGATAAGCCCGAAGATAATCCCAAGGACGATACCGATGATCGCCCCCGTTTTGAGGAGCCCCCAGAAGTCTTCTTTTCCTTTCCGGAAAAACCCAAATGCGATACCAATAATGAGGATCAGCAGTTCAAACCACATACAACTACTCCTGATAACCAGCAATATCGCACCTCGTTGCTAAAAAGGTTCCGGAATAACCGCCTGCTTTGACGGATCACGGCAACCGAACCGTGAAGCTAAACGGGCACAGATACCAGCCCGGGGAGAGTCGGATTGGTATGGGTGTTAAAAGGGGTGGTGGACCGCTTTACACCCTCCTGTTCGGGTTATTTCTTTTTCAGGACGCGTTCGAGCCAGTCACCAATAAAGGCACCTATGATAAAGATAATCACGTAGATGATAATCACGATAAAAATATCAAATATTCCCAGGAAACCGGCTCCAAGACTTACGCCGCCGGGAACAAGGACTCTCGAGATGAGCACAAAGGCAATACCCAGAACGAGACCGACAATCGCTCCATTCCTGAGGATACCCATGAAGTCTTCCTTCCCCCGGTGAAAAAACCCAAATGCTATGCCGATGATGAAATTCAGCAGGTAAAACCACATGCAAATACTCCTTTTAAGTAACAGCAGTATCGCACCTCTTCTCTAAAAAGGTTCCGGAAATAAGGGCATGCCAATAAGTGTCCGGAATATCACGAGCGAACAATTCCAGAAAATGAGCGAAGACCTGAAAAAATAATCATTACTGGATTCTATTTTTTTTCATGTGCGGATTTTAAATCTTCCCCGGCTGTCGCCCCCACAATCTGCTGAACAGTCCCCGGATCCACAACCCGGACTATTACAGCCTTTTCCATCGTGACGACCAACGGCAGCAACGACCCGCCTGGATGTATCCCTGTCGCAAAACCATCACCAGCCCGGGCTGTCCACCCATCGTGAAAGACTTCCCATCCGTTTGAAGGCCTCGAGCAGGGGAAGGTCGATGCCCGAACGACGGGCATTGCGGAAGAACCGCCACCGATCGCGCAACCTCGGCCCGTTTTTCCTGCCCTGTCCGAGCAGATAATCGAGTGTTTCCCGCTCTTTTTTCATCCATGCGAACCGGGCCAGCACGGTTTTGGTATAGTCCTCGTAATCCGGCCAGGACTCTGCAAAAATTCTCGCACATTCCAGGGAGTGGACAATACCTTCACCCGTGAATGGCGAGACTGTCCCAATGGATTCACCGACTCCAACGATCACCTGTGACGTGCCATCTCTCCGGGTCTTTCCTGAATAAAACGGTGTTGAATAATACGGGGAAGCGATACGGACAACGCCCCGGCAGCTGCAGAGCGGGGTGAATGCAAACCGCCCGGATGAGTCCTGGTAAAACCGGTCCATGAGGCTTTCGTGCCGGATAAGCCCGATGCCGCCGATACCAACATGATACTGGTTCCTGCCGAGAGGAAATACCCACAAGTACCCAAGTCCGGGTACCTGGTTCCCGTAGACCCCTGCCTCAAGGAGTCCGCTCCCGTGGGATTCCACAGCGACCCGGTGCTGCAGGGATGGCAGTGTCAGATCAGACCTGCAGGGAGGCAGCAGAGCCCGGGTGATCCCGGTCGCATCCACCAGAACATCATAATCATCTGCCTCCTCCGGCCCCAGTTTCTGCCGCTTCAGGGAGATGCCCCGGGTGAAATCACGGATAAGCCGGGGTTTGTCGACGGTGAACAGGGGCGTCCTTGCCACGAGGCCGTCAAAATTCATGGATGCCATGGGTTCGAGCAGGTAATCATTCATATCGAGGCCAACATCAGCGAGATATGTTTCAATACCTTCCGGTGCCCCCCACCCGCATGAGCGGCACCTGCAGCGGGTGTCATGGTCCATCGCATCATAGACAACCGGGGAAAGCCCCTTCTGCTGGAGAAGATTTGCAAGATAGCCCCCGGCAATCCCTGCACCAGCGATCGCGATCTTCATACAACCCCCCCGAACACCACTAAAATGATGCTTATCGCCACCGCATGCACCATCGTTGCTCCGACCTGCTGCAACATCAGCTTGTTGGCTTTCGCCTCAAAATCAGGAAAGACTGAATACATGGCACGGGTGCAGAACTGGTCGATTCGTGCCCCGAGGACCGTATTGATCCCGGCGATAATCGCCGTGGCAAGGACGAGTATATACGCAAGCCCGAAATTTCCCAGGACCAGGGCAAGGGGGAAGATCATCAGGACAGAAACAAACATGGTGATGATTCCAAATATAGTCGAATGCGGCAGCTCGGGGAACCGTACTGAAGATGTGCATTTCCCGCCCAGCCGGTCGGAATTGACGTCCCGGCGCATCATGGAGACGACAAAACAGGTCCCCGTCAATCCGTTCAGCAGTGAGAGGATAAAAGCCAAGAGGGAAAACATGCCGGTTGCCGCATAGACGATGGTCACCGTCACTGCCACCACCAGCCAGGGAAATATGTACCATTCAGTAAACGGTTCATGAGCCAGCGCAAAGCGGGGATGGTTGTACCCATAATCGAAGATGAAACCGATGATAAACAGAACCGGAATAAAAACCCGGTATATCGTGAGGTATGCGGCAAGGACAACCACCAGGATCGTGATTATTGCAGACATCCTGCGGTAGTCGGCCACGGTCGCCCATCCATATACAAGAGGGCGGTCACGTCCGGTTTCCCTGCTTTTCTCCCGCCGGTCGATCTCAAGGTCCATGATGTCATTCCATATGTGAGCATCCATGTGGATCAGAAGAGCTGCAATAGCGGCGATGATGAACAAGCTCCAACTGGCGGCTTCAAAACCGCCTTCCCACAACGTGACCACAAACCCGATCAGGATAGCACTCCCGGTGAAGGGAATGAGTCCCTCAATCCTCAGTATACGCAAGAGCGTACGCGGGTCCATGTTATCCTTTGATGGTAGTGAGATGATGATGTTAAAGTTTCGGATTTCAGGAACTAACCCTGGTATTCCGGACGCCTTCCAGGGAAGAAGCGAAGAGCGACTGGTGATGATGCCTGACGGGAGATCCCGGGGACGGCATAGTACCCTTTTTTCAGTTCCTCCCAGAAAATCTTTATTCAACCCCAAAATCCTAATCGGCCAGCGCAAAAGCCCATGTTTCCACTTTAAAAAATTTCATAATCAACGCCCATCACCTATGAGTCA
>JBGOZZ010000167.1:0-4089 GCA_041480465.1 Methanoregula sp.
ACCGTGTACATCGTTTATTGAAGGGCGTATATCGAAACCTATTTTTTACCTTTTGCGCAATATATACGATGGAGTGAATGAGTTGGTTGCAATCGTTGACACCAGTAAATGTACCGGGTGCGAGACCTGCGTGAATGAATGCCCCGCATCGGCAATCGCCGTAGAGAACGAAAAAGCAAAAGTCGACAAGGAAATGTGCGTTGACTGCCAGACATGTGTCGATGTCTGTCCATCTGAAGCCATTGCCATGGAGTGAAAGGATTGGTAGCAGTCGTAAACAAGGAAAAGTGTACCGGATGCGAAACCTGCGTCAGTGAGTGTCCGGCATCTGCGATATCAATGGAAAGTGAAAAAGCAAAAGTCGACAAGGAAATGTGCGTAGAATGCGAAACCTGTGTTGACGCCTGCCCGTCGGAAGCTATTCACATGGAATAGGACCTTTGCATTTTCATCGGGTCCGGATTATCTTTTTTCAGATAAATTTTCAGGGTAGAGCGTTTTTCTCAGTCTGCTGTTAAATCCTGTTCAGTACAGAAAAATCTGAACGACGACAAAAAAATTTATTTCCCTGATTTCCGAAGAAACGCACAGTGCCGGAGGTATCTTGTATCAGGGTCTAAAATTTAAAAAACAACGTTTTTATTATCACAGGAGAAATGGGATTTTACAACCCGCCATATTTCAACGGGAAAACAAACGAACAGGACCTGACACACATGATCAATGTTGGAGTGCTCGGAGCTACGGGCGCGGTTGGCCAGCGATTTGTTGAACTATTAGCGGATCACCCGTGGTTTAATCTTTCGACCCTCGCCGCCTCTGAACGCAGTGCAGGACAGCCGTACGGGAAGATCGTGAACTGGCGTCTTGATACGCCTTTTCCCGAAAAGATAGCCAGGATTAAAGTGACACCTTCCTCACCAAAAGCTATGAAGGATGTCGATTTGGTCTTCTCCGCTCTTCCTGCAGATATTGCAACCGGGGTGGAGAATGAATTTGCTGATGCGGGAATTGCTGTCTGCAGCAACGCGAGTTCCCACCGCATGGAACCTTCAATACCGCTCGTTATCCCGGAAGTGAACCCGGAACACCTCGGTCTTATTGATGTCCAGCGGGATTCCGGCAGAGACGGGTTTATCGTCACCAACCCGAACTGTTCCACCATCGTGATGGTGACTGCCCTTGCCCCCCTCAGAAAATTCAAATTTTCACGTGTCCAGGTAGCGACCATGCAGGCAATCTCGGGTGCCGGGTTTGCCGGGGTGGCAGCCATGGCAATCTATGATAATGTCATCCCGTATATTGGCCAGGAAGAAGAGAAGATGGAGACCGAGACTCTCAAAATAATGGGAACGCTGAAAGGTAACAAGGTGACAAATGCGGCATTCCAGGTAAGCGCCAGCTGTCACCGGGTCCCGGTAATTGATGGTCATACCATGGCCATCTGGATCGACATCAAAGAACCATTGGAGAACCTGAAAAGTGCATTCAGTAACTACAAACCCCCGATTAAGGGCCTTCCGACCCAGCCGAAGGAAACCCTGCACTTCTTTGATGAAGAGAAAGACCGCCCGCAACCCCGTCTGGATCGGATGCGGGGAAATGGCATGACCGTATCTGTCGGCAGGCTTCGTGAAGGGGTCCGTTTTATTGCGATGGGGCACAATACCATTCGCGGCGCTGCCGGTGCGAGCGTACTGAATGCGGAATTGATTACCAAGAAGAAATATCTCTAAAAAAGGAGAACGACCATGCAGCAACAGAAAGAGAACACAGTATTCGTCGGCAACAAACCCGTCATGAACTACGTCCTTGCCGTTATCACGCAGTTTAACAATGGAGCAGAAGAGGTGGCAATCAAAGCGAGAGGCAAGGCGATCTCCCGTGCGGTGGATACTGCCGAGATTGCCCTTAACCGGTTCTTAGAAGGAGTCTCAAAAAAGGAGATCATCACCTCGACTGAGATTATCGACACCGATTCAGGCAAGACCAATGTTTCTTCCATTGAAATCGTTCTTGCCAATAACAAATGATTTTTTAACTTCAGATCTTCACATGAAAACTCTTATTTTCGCGGATAGTTTTCTGTGGTATATGACTGATATGATAATGGGGGATTGTCCAATCCTGCTATTAATTCTCATGTTTTTATGTTCTGGAGAAACTGGCATGAAAAAGGAGTTCGCACCAGAACCATGAACGCATCACCATATTCAGAAATGATAAAGGGGTTGAATCTTCAATATTAAACGATGAACGCCACCGCCCCCGACGGGGCGCCCCCGCGGCGGATCGGTAACTAATCAGTGAATGAGAAATTCTGAATAAATCTCCCTGACCCGCCGTGCCTCGGAGAGGCCCTGAGGCGGGTGACCCTCCTCCACATTTTGACTTTGATAGGAAGTCTACAGGAAAGTCCCCTCCCGGATTTTCACCCGGTCTCAAACTATGACCAGAACAGAAAACGAAATTTTTCACATTGAATACGGAAAAATGTATCAATATTGGTTTTTTGTCGGAGATTCATTACCAGTCACAGTCGTTAAATCGGTCAAAAATCCTCAATTATTGGCAAAACCCAAAACAATTTAAGCGGCCTTCACGGAAGGTACTATGCTATGCGAGCCTATGCTGTCGTGCTGCTGGTCCTCCTGACTGCCAGCCTTGTGGTACCTGTCCTGGCTGCCCGGGAAGAGCGCTACAGTTATATCACCATACGGGATGTCCAGATCAGGCTCGATAACGGGAGCGCTGTCATCCACGTGAATTATAAAGTAGATGAAGGCACGCGCTTTATCTTTTTCCTCCTGGGTAAACAGGACCTTAAAAACAAGCTGATGAAGATCCTCAATTATGATGACGCAAAGATGAAGCGTATCGATCTCTCCAGTGCTGATTTTACCGTTGAAGAGGCTGCATTATCGTATGGTAATGGTATATTCTGGTACCCGTCCCATGACTTCAATATTGCGATTCCCCTGCTTTCCGTCAGTTCTCCGCAGGCGACCCGGAATTTTACGATGACGCGGGAGTTCCCGAGCGGGATGGGATATTTTGCACCTGAAAGCCGCGTAGTACCAAATGAGATAAAAAGTGTCGGGATTTCCGGGAAGAGATCCCCGTAAAAGAAGTTTTTGAGAATCAGCGGGTATTTTTATTGTCAGTGCTGTAAAGAGAGCATCTTATTAACGCGTTCTTTAAAGAACTCCCCGTTTGGTATGGAGCGTTCTGCGCTCCCGGATTTACGATACCTGCAGGATCATATAACTTCTATAATTTCCTGCTTGCGAAGTTCCGCCATCCTTCTATTGACACCGTACTGGGTGATAACCCCGGCAAGTGCAGAGATAATGCCGATGATTGTGGAATAAAGAATATTATTTGCTGATGCCTGTGCAGAGAGAGGAAAATCAGGCCCTGCACTTACTGAAATGATGTACACGCTGGCGCCATAGAGTATGAACCCCAGTGCGATGATAAAGAACGGAAAAACGATCACCTTTCCGAGCCCCTCCCGTTCATTTGCATACACATCGATGATTACCCCGACGGAAGTGACCAGTCCTGCAACAATAAGCCATACGATAGAACCATAAATAAATGTCATCAGGTACAGAACAAGTCCCAGACTGCTGTCAGTGGAGTAGAATTTCAGGACATTAATAAAACCTACGGTAAAGCCGATGATGATGAGCAGGATAGTTGTTGTATAGGTGACAAAGGAAAATCGTCCCCGTGAGAGCGATACGCGGAGCGCATCCATGATGCTGTGTACGATCTCATCGAATCCGAATCCCTTGTAGAGCAGGTAGCCCCCGATTACACCTACCACAATAATTGTCGCAACACCCGGGTAATCGAGCAGGTACGCCGTCGCGTAGAGAATCATCGCAAGTCCCAGAGGGATAAAAACCATGCGGGAGATCTTCGGATCGTCAAGGAATTTTTTCAGGATATAATAGGTACCTTCAAGATTGGGCATCTGGTTCACAACGACCCTGCGGATACTTGAAACCGGAATTTTAGATTGGATGATCGGAATAACATACTCATCTTCCGCACCGTCGGTCACCAGTATGCAGTTGGTTA
>JBGOZZ010000168.1:0-4062 GCA_041480465.1 Methanoregula sp.
CACCGCCCCCGGCGCGCCCCAGTCCCTCACACACGCCCCGGGGGTCCGGCGGGGCACCTCGCCATGTTCATGAGTGGACCGACAATTGTCGTCCATGGCAATGCTGATCATGCACCGGGAAACACCATGGATAAGGGGAGGATCGTTATCCATGGCAGTGCCGGTGATGCAGTAGCGCACAGCATGCGCGGCGGGCGGATCTACGTCCGGGATAACATTGGTTACCGTGGGGGTATTCATATGAAGCAGTACTTGGAGAAGCGACCGATCCTTGTTGTTGGTGGAGCGGCGCGGGCTTTTCTTGGGGAGTATATGGCAGGTGGCCTCCTTATCGTGCTTGGCCTGACCGGTATCCCTCCCATCTCCGAACGTGGTGTTGGAAGTGGTATCCATGGGGGTGAGATCTATGTGCGGGGCCCGGTGGATGGTCATTATCTCGGTGTCGGTGCAAAACAGACACCCGCTACCAAAGACCAGAAACTGATGATCAACCCTGTCATCGAGGATTTCGCGCAGGTATTTGGTATTGATACGACACCCCTGCTGGCATCGGAATATACCCGGATAGCACCTGCCAGCGCCCGTCCGTTTGCAAATAAGTATACCTGGGAGTGAAAATGATGGCAGCAAAAAGTTATCTCGATTTAAAAAGTGAGGTCTGGGATACCGGCAGGTGTTCGGGGTGCGGTGCATGTGTTGCGGTCTGCCCAGCAGATGCACTCACCTTTGATGAAGGGGAGATGGTGGTATCCCCCAAAAGTACCGGTTACTGCAAACAGGCAACAGATGATGTGACCTGCGGGGCATGCTATGACAGTTGTCCCCGTACTGGTGATCAGCCTGCAGAAACGCTCGGGGAGTATCTGGAACTCTTCACCGCAAAAGCTACGTTTGAAGTTCCGCACCGCCAAAGTGGCGGGGCAGTCACGTCGATCCTTGCCAATGCACTGGATGAGGGGTTGATCGATGCTGTTGTCACCGTAAACGAGGATCGCTGGACGCTGAAGCCGTCATCTGTTGTAATTACGAAATCCGACGTGCTCCTGCAGCAGGCAGGCAGCAGGTACAGCTGGTGGGTACCACTTCTTGCGGCATTGAAAAATGCGGTTGTCGAACGCAAGCTCAAACGCATCGCGGTTATCGGTGTTCCCTGCGCAATACAGGCAGTTTCCCGTATACGGGTAAGTGAAAACGACCTTCTCAAGCCCTATGCAAAGGCGATCCGCCTCACGATCGGTCTTTTCTGCACGGAAACATTTGACTATACCCTTCTTATTCAGGGAAAACTTCACAGCCACTACAAGCTCGAACCCCACGAGATCAGGAAACTCGATGTCAAGGGAAAACTCGAAGTCTTAAAACAGGATGGCAGCACAACCATCGTCCCTCTTGCAGAACTGGAGACCTGTATAAGAAAAGGCTGTCACTTCTGTACCGACCTGACGGCAGTACGTTCAGATATCTCCGCAGGCGCAATCGGTAGTCCTGCCGGTTCAACCACGTTGATCGTCCGCACAACGACAGGAAAAGGATTCGTGGACAGCGCCGTAAGAAACCGGAAACTTGAGGTCAGCCCGGGTGTTGATACGGCGGCAATTGAGAAACTTGCGGCAGCAAAGATAAAGAAAAATTCAAAAAAATAATTTTTTCATTACTTGTCCATGCATCACTCGCTTGTAAAAAATGGTCATACGTGGTCCCTTCTCTCGTGTCCTGAAAAAAAATCGCAGATTTCTGTCATCATTTCTGATTTATTCCGGCATGCAGATGCATTGATTACATCATTTAGGGTTACCCGCTTCAGGAGTTCTCCGAGGCACGGCGGGTCAGGGAGGTTTATTTCTGATTTTTAGTTATTGATCCGCCACGGGGGCGTCCCTTCGGGAGCGGCGGCGTTCATCACATACATGAATAGAGAGGTGCCTGTCCTTATCATACCAGAAAATTACGTTTTTTACGGTTGCATACGAACTCCTTGTTTATGTTGTTTTAAATGACATGAGAAAGATCTTAATATACTTGTTAAAAAAATCGAAAAACCTGGTTTTATTTTTCCCGCAGTATCCGTGTGAGCGGTGAATGCCGGTCGAAGAATTCCGCGATGAACGGGGCGAACTCCTCCTGCCAGCATTCTGCACCTTCGTGCAGTGTCCACCCCAGCTCCAGAGACTGCCGGATGTGTTTCCCCAGACTCACCGTTAAGAGAGCATCTGAAGAGAGGAGGCTTTTTGCGGTCTGGTACTCCCGGGGCACCTCCATCTCGTAGCACCCGCCTTCAATAAATGGTCCGGACAGGTGATCAGCAAGGTGTTTCCTGCGGAACTTGTCCGCATTTTCATGGCTCCAGAGCGGGGGTCCATGATGCTGTCGTATCGCCGGGAGCTCCCCGACCAGCAGTTCGAGGAGGAACATGCACCTGTCTTCCTGCATATCATAGGAAGCATGGTGGACCACAAACCCGTTCCGTTCCAGGAATTCATGGATTGAAATGACACTGCGTTTGAGCTGCGGGACGACAATCTCGGGGATGTACCGGGGTGTCGCAAAGGTGATGGCATAGACAAATGTCCTGCGCCGCGAGATAATGGAAGCCAGTTCTTTTTTCAGGATGCAGCGCTCCATCGGATGAGCAAAGAATTCGTAGACCGGGTTTTCATTGTATCCCCGCGCAAGCTCTACGAACCCTGCCATGCGATCAAGGGACACTGCTGCCGCAACATTGCGTTTCGGATCGACAGGGTCAATCACCACCAGGGGTTCCTCAAATGTTTTCGCTGCATGGTTTTCAATATCAATAACCAGCCCCGGGCGCCACGTTGCGGCTGCCCTGATGAGCGGGGTGAATCCCCCGTAATGGAGTATAAGAAGCTCACAGAGATAGCCTGAAAATCCTTCCGTCATCTGGTCTGAACCATAGATACCGCCAGCTTTGGTGAATTGCTTGAGCAGGAGGACATCATCGATCAACCCGTTGATCCGATCGGTAATATAACGGGTATGGAACGGGGTGCGATCCACTGCGCTCTGGATTCGGGTGGCACTGTCCACGTGATAACAGGGAACGAGATCCACATCCACGTCATCGATGGTTGCGTTGATATACGGGTGCTCGGCATACTTTTCATGGAACCGGTCGGTAAACGATTTTGCAATGCTGCGTGCCAGGGACAGTCCCTCCTCTTCGAGCTGTTCACGGGAGAGCTGGGGATCAAAAAGCATAAAAATATCGAGATCGCGATCGCCTTTCACCCACGTGTGCCGGGCGATGGAACCGACCACCATCCCTTCTGCCCTGCCGCTTCGGGCGATTTCTGCGATCAAACGTTCTGCCAGGCCCCAGACAAGGTGCTGTTCCTGTTCACTCGGTCTGAGGTCCAGAAGAACCGTTTCTTCCAGCGGCAGCCGGTTTACCACTTAAGCACCTCTATGTTTTCATAGACCGGGCCCTGTGGCAGCAGGGTGCTCTTCTTGAGCACCATCCCATGGATCGTGCAGGTGCCGTAGTTTGTCCTGTCCAGGTCTTTGAGCGCGGAAAAGAGAGAGGAGTCCGGGGTTTTGACCCGTGCAATGGTCGCGTGGGGGGTGAACCTGCGGGTCTCCGGTGCGAACCCGAGGGGTGCAAGTGCATCCTCGATCAGCTGGAATACCTTCCCGCCTTCGCCTGCGTCATCGATGGCACACCAGACCGTGTGCGGGCGTCTGGGATTGTTCACGGTTACCTTTCCCGCGGTTACAGGAAATGGGATGAAGGTAATTTTTTTCAGCGCCTCTATAACGTTCGGCAGGTTCTTCTCATCAACTTCGCCAAGGAACTTCGCAGTAATATGAATATTCTTCGGCTCCACAAACGTAAGGCGTGCCTGGCACCCGCGGATCGTCTGCTGGGCTGCGGTTAACTGGTCTTTGATCTCGTCTGAAAGCTCCAGTGCAATAAATGCCCTGACCATTAGGTACTATTATTTCATACCACTACTAATGGTAATCGATTGCAGGGAGTGCCTGGGTCAAGATGCATAAACCAAGTTTTTTTTACGAACAATTCCTAATTCATAGATGACAGAC
>JBGOZZ010000169.1:0-4058 GCA_041480465.1 Methanoregula sp.
TCTTATCGTTCAGCACCCTTTAGTAGATCCACCGTATACCTGAGGTGTGGACGCACTTTCCCATGCCATTATAACAGTGATTATTTTCCTTACAGCTGGCAACTCGTCTTCTCTTCTCCCCTTTGCCGTTGTCGGGGCAGTCATCGCGGACGCAGATATATTCTTCCGGATAATTTCTGACAGGTCTCCCGCGCTCTATATATTTACACACGGGGGGTTCGCGCACAGCATTCCTGGTGCTGTTGTTATGTCTGCACTTGCAACAGCCGGGATCCAGCTGGCCGTTTTCGCAGGAGCAATTCCGGTCGGGGCATGTACCATTCCTCTGTCCCTGGCTTTTTTTGTGATCCTTGCCGGAGCCCTTATCCACATCTGCATCGATGCACTCGCGTATCCCGGCATCCCGGTGGTGTATCCATTGTCAGACAGGAAAGTCACTATCGGCATACTTCCGGGGCCAAGTAGTCTTCTCTTCATTACCAGCGCCGGCATTCTTATCGTCTGGATGTTCGGACTGGTGAATACACCTCTGGCTCTCACGGTTGTCACAGCAATTGTCATCCTGTTTCTGATGTCCCGAACCGCACTGTTTCTCCTGGTACGTCAGAAGCAGCCGCGGGGGAGGTGTGTGCCCCTGCCCAACCCGCTGCGGTGGATCATCATTGAGGAAAATAAAACCTCATTTTCCATAACCCGGTATTCCCTGTCTGGTGGGATTTCCGGAACTGAAACGTTTGAAAAATATACAAACACAGATATGTCCGGGACTGAAAAATTTCTTGCACTGCCCGAGATCCGTCGGCTGAAATTCCATTCGTATATTACTGTTGTTGAAAAAACCCGGTCTGGATTTATATTTTCAGATCCACTTCGTGAAAAGGGCTATTTCTTTTATCCGCCTATTTACCGGCGTTGGGTGATTCCGGTTACCCCGGTATTGTTACCATCATGAATGAGAACCCGGTGGTACCGTATTTATACCCGTATCTTCTAACGTGTATCGCAAAGGACCGGGCAGAATGCATATGAGCCGGAAAAAATATGTCCACGGGTATACGGATCGCGAGTCGGAACGGCTTTCTGACCAGGCACAGACCCTCACAGGGCTTCTCCATGATGACATGCGGTACCATGAGGGATCCCATGTGCTTGAAGCCGGCTGCGGGATCGGCGCACAGACGGTAATTCTTGCAAAAAACAGCCCCGGTGCATGTATTACATCGGTAGATATTTCAGCGGAGTCACTTCATCGGGCAGAAGGTATGACCCGAAAGGAAGGCATCGCCAATGTCACCTTCTGCCAGGGAGATATCTTTCAACTCCCGTTCAGGCCCGGGACATTTGATCATATTTTTGTCTGTTTCGTGCTCGAACATCTTCCCGAACCACAGTGTGCGCTGGAACGGCTCCGCCCGCTCCTGAAAAACGGCGGGACGATCACCGTGATAGAGGGCGATCATGGTTCGGCATTTTTCTATCCTGAAAGCCAGTACGCACAGAAAGCAATTGATTGCCTTGTTCACCTCCAGAGGAATATGGGAGGCAATGCCCTTATCGGAAGGCAGCTCTATCCGCTTCTTGGTGCTGCTGGATTTGGCGAAGTGCAGGTCTCGCCCCGGATGGTGTATGTCGATGCCTCCCGCCCTGCACTTGTTGACGGATTCATAAAACTGACATTTACTTCCATGGTTGAAGGCGTCAAGAATGCTGCACGGGAGCAGGGCATGATTAGCCTGGAGGAATGGGATCGGGGGATCCGTGATCTCTACCGTACATGCGGGAAGGACGGGGTTTTCTGTTACACGTTCTTCAAGGCGACCGGGACAAGAACCTGAGTCATGAACAACGTTACAAGAACAAAAAAAAGAAAAACGTGGTTTTTATAAAAGTGCATACCACAGAGCACGATAAGGAGATCTGCCCGATAATTTTCCCCGCACTTTCGCCCCGCTCATCCGAACTGCTTTTCCCTCATGTCTTTTCAGCTATGAAAAGGAGAACTGCCATGTACTATTTTACAACCCAAAGGCACGAATCGGAATCGACCCTGCTGTCCAGAATTTTGAGTCTTTGTCCTGGAAGAAAGGACATGAACGGGAGTTGGCGGCATGGAATCCTGAAGACCTCAGCGCAACACATCAAAAGGTGAACACCGTGACGGAACTGATACTACAAATCTTACAGATCATGACCGGAACCTGCTCCTGCCGTTTTAAATTATTACAGGATTAATTATTCAGGAGATATTTCATGGACACAATCGCTCTTACAGGCTACCTCGCGGGGACCCTCACCACCATCTCATTTGTTCCGCAGGTACTCCGTACCTGGAAACTCAGGGAAACCAAGGACTTCTCGCTTGCGATGCTCCTGCTCTTTGCTGCAGGGATGCTCATGTGGACGGCGTATGGGATCTGGATCAACTCGGTTCCCATCATTGCTGCAAATGTCATTACCTTTGGTCTTGTCCTGTTCCTTCTCGGAATGAAGATGAGGTACCGCTAATACTTTTTCACCTGTGGATCGCCAGCCTGTTTGGTGGGCAAAGGAGCTATCAAAAAAAAGAGTTTTTTATTCCTGGAGGAGCACAAGGCAACCGGCGATCCTGTCGTGGAGCCCCTGGCGGTTCTTGGTCAGCCCGATCATGAGGAATCCAAGAAAGATAATTAATGTGGAGATAATTTTTGCAAAATGGCGAAGTGTAACGCGAGCAAAAGTGGGCTTGTTCCCCTCAAGGTCAGTCACTACAATTCGCATCAACAGTTTACCCGGAGTTGCCTGGCTGCGCGACGACTCGAACCCGGCAAAGTAGAGCCACGGAATGACAATCAAAAGTACACCGTAGGACGCAATGATCGATCCGTACAGGGCTGTCGAGGTCCCCTCCGGTGTCAGCGAACTGACGGGTGCATGCTGGACGGCGTAGAAGTAGAGATTCTGGACCCCCCGTGTCAGACCAAGAACAAACGCAGCGACCAGATCAAACAACAGGATGAGGATGAAATCAACAACAAACGCAATCAGCCGCCTGCCAAGGCCGGCATATACCCCTATATCAGGGCACTCCTCCTCTTCAGGAGTGGCGATGATCGTTGCCGGGACCGCTACAATATCCTCCCCACACCACTGACAGAATTTTCCTAAAGCATCAGTCTCTCTTCCACATTTCGGACACAACATTCCCTTTTACTCCTGATATGTAAAGTTAATCCGGGTGTCCTTTTTAATTTAACTGTTCTGTTCTGCCATTTCATGCAATTATGCTGCCCGGAACCGCGTACTGCCGGGAAAAAAACCGTCCATTGGGACAAATATCTATCCGCCCGATTCCAGAGCGCAAATCAGAAATATAAAAAAAATTAAAGGACTATTCATGAAATACACCCTGATTTTGTTAGCCATAGGCAGTCTTATATTCTGTGCGCTCTCTGCCGGCTGTACCAGCCCGACCCAGGTGGAGATCCAACCTTCGCAGACAACAACACTTCCTACACCCCCGCCGACAACTTCCACATCAACGGTCACCGTCGTGTCAACCCCCCTGGCAGTCGAAACCCTGCCTGCCGAACGATCTATTGATATCGTCGTTTACAAGCAGCGTCCCGATGCCACTATCCATCTGGTCTACAATGGCGGAAAAGGGGAGATGTTTGTCCAGAATGTCATGATGCGGGTTACTCGTTCCGATCGAACCGTTCCTGAAGAAAAGTACTTAAACGACGGGACGAGAAGACCACAACGCGGAGATGAGCTGGTCATGGACGGATCCCGGGGCACCGACCAGGTTGCGGTTTTCGTCACCAGTTCAGGAACGACCTACAAGATCTATGACGAGCCACTCGCAAATCCCTACTACTAAAATACTATCAACAATTTTTTTAAAATTCAGCCGGTCTTATGATTTTTTGCGATTGCTTCTGCATACTTTTGCGTCATATAACAAAGACCGATTACGATGGCCAGAACGACTCCGAGTACAAGCCATTGCTCTATACCTGCAGTCCCTACCGCGAGTCTCGTTAACAGGTTGAGCGGATTTGACGGCACCGCGAGTGCCA
>JBGOZZ010000170.1:0-4048 GCA_041480465.1 Methanoregula sp.
ATCGTAAGGAGAGTCCGCCCCTTCCGCCGCTGAAGGTTTTTCACCGCGAACGAGAAGAGATTCATGGATAGGTCCGGGCATCAGTTACGACTTTGATGGCGTTTAGTGTGGGATCCCCGTTTGAGATGACGATATTTCCTTCAATTATCACCGACGATCCCTGTAATTGGGGAATAGCAAAGTTATGCGGTGTGAGATCGACATACAATGTACCGGTCCCATCGTTTACCATGAACCAGCATCCGGAACCGCACTCGTTGGTGATTTTTCCCTGAATAACAACAGTCGTCCCGTTATATGCCGCCGGATTTTTTATTATATCTCCAATGCTCACAACATTTGCCGGCGTTTTTAATGGAGCTGCGCCAGTCCCGGCCGCGGAAGTACAACCCGCAATTCCGACAAAGAAGATACTCGCCAGCACAATAAAAAGAACCAGAAGACTCCGGTTGATTCTGTTTTTCAATCGATTCCATGATTTCATCGTTCACTCGTCCCGTTGTCATATAAGGTGATTCTATTTTTTCACAATTGTGAAGTCTTAGTTATGATTGCATGAAATTGATAAAAAGATTTGTGATAGCTGCAAAAAATGAGATGCCGGGTATATGCCCGGATGGGTGTTTTCAGGTCGTCCATCCGGGGTGTAATTGCTGGTGGCATGATACTGCATGAGGCAATAATGGTACCTCTATTCTCCGGTGTACCATTCCGGAATTACAATGACGAATCCTTGTAGGGATCGTTTTGATTTATATTTAGGACGTGAGGTTATGGCTTAAACGTCAGTCACACATACCAAACCAGGAAGCATACCCATTCATTTCCCTGCCGGTGCATCGTGTCATTGACTGACGCAGGTTTTCCGGACGACAATACTGCCCTGAGCTTCTGACACCGCTGAACTTCACCGCCGTCGTATCCCTTTGTTTTGAGGTAAACGCACGGGGCGATCTGGCCGGAATTGAACCGGACAGGATCACGGTTTCAACGGGGATAGCGTGGTGTGTGTTCATGATTCATTCCTTATTCACGTAAGTGAACACACAGTATTGGAAACCCTACGTGATATATCCTGATTTTGCGTCACATTTTGCCGCAAGTTTGACTGGTGTCTGTATGCATCAACACTCCTTTACCAAAATATTCATGCAGATTCGGTTGGAGGGTTATCATAAAACCAAAATATATATCCGCACCATACAATTAACAATTGTGAATTTGGTATGTGCGACATCGGTTATTACTCCATTGCAACCGCACCGCATGTAATATCCCGGGTGATTATATGAAAGGAATTTATGACGATATTACAAAAACCGTCGGCAATACCCCTCTTGTCCGCCTGAACCGGATCACGAAGGGACTGAATGCAACAGTTCTTGCCAAAGTTGAATCATTCAACCCGATGAGCAGCGTGAAGGACAGGATCGGCGTTGCGATGATCGATGAGGCGGAAAAGCGCGGATTGATCAACAAGGGTACAATCATACTCGAAGCAACGAGCGGCAATACCGGTGTTGCGCTTGCATTTGTGAGTGCTGCACGGGGGTATAAGTTCACGCTGGTGATGCCGGAGACGATGAGTATCGAGCGGCGGAAACTTGCAAAAGCATTCGGGGCAGAACTTATCCTCACACCCGGTGCTGAAGGGATGAAAGGAGCCGTCAGCCGTGCGGAGAAGATGGCAGCAGAGAACCCGAAGTATTTCTTCATCCCCCAGCAGTTCAATAATCCGGCTAACCCGGAAATTCACCGGAAAACTACTGCTGAAGAGATCTGGCGTGATACGAAAGGTCAGGTTGACATCCTCGTTGCCGGAGTGGGGACAGGTGGTACAATCACGGGCATTGCGGATGTGATCAAACGAAGAAAACCTTCGTTCCGTGCAATCGCCGTCGAACCCGATGCTTCACCGGTCCTCTCCGGGGGATCTCCGGGTGCTCACCGGATCCAGGGCATAGGTGCGGGTTTTGTTCCGGCTGTGCTCCGGCGTGATCTGGTGGATGAGATTGTCCGTGTGAAAAATGAGGATGCGTTTGAGACTGCACGAAGACTCGCAAAGGAAGAAGGTATCCTTGCCGGCATCTCCAGCGGTGCAGCGACGTATGCAGCGCTTGCCATTGCAGCACGTCCCGCCAGTCAGGGTAAAATGATTGTAGTAATCCTGCCGGATACGGGCGAACGGTACCTGAGCATCCCGGACCTCTTTGACGCATAGGTGAGATCATCATGACCTTTGATTACATCCGTGAAGATATCCGGGCAATCTTCAGCAAAGATCCTGCCGCCCGATCTACCATCGAGATCCTGTTCTGTTACCCAGGTCTGCACGCACTCTGGTTCCACCGCCGGGCACACTGGCTCTGGATCCACGGGGTGAAGTTCTGGGCACGGTTCTTCTCCCATATCACCAGGTTCCTGACCGGCGTTGAGATCCATCCCGGGGCGGTTATCGGGCGCCGCGTGGTGATCGATCATGGGATGGGGATCGTTATCGGTGAGACCGCTGAGGTAGGAAACGATGTCCTCATCTACATGGGCGTGGTGCTGGGCGGTACCGCTCTTGAGAATGTCAAGCGGCATCCAACCATCGATGACGACGTTATCATCGGGTCCGGCGCGATCGTGCTCGGCCCGATCCGAATCGGGAAGGGGGCAAAAGTCGGTGCAGGTTCCGTGGTGGTCAGGTCGGTCCCGCCCGGTGCAACGGTTGTTGGTGTCCCGGGCAGGATTGCCGGGCCGGAGTGCGGTCCGCTGGATGAGAAACCTGAAGCAATGCCGGACCCGATGCTCCGGGTGGTGAGCCGGCTGCTTGACCGGCAGAACCGACTTGAAGACCGTCTCCGGGTTATGGAACAATCACTTCCCACACCGGAAGCAGCAGCGTTGAGGGAAAACTACGTATGTGAAACCCAGATACGGGATGTCTTGAAAGAAGTGATCGATCCTGAAGTTGGGATTGACATTGTCGACCTCGGACTGATCAAAGATATACGGGTTCATGGTAACAGTGTTCATATAGACATGATCCTCACCAGCAAGGCATGCCCTCTTGTCGATCACCTGTCTGAACAAATGAAACGCAAGGTCCTTGGCGTGTGTGGGATCGAGAAGGTCGAGATCTCCGTGCTTGATGAACCCTGGAACTGGGACCGGTTTGTTAAGCAGCGGGGAACCCTTAAAGAAATATAATCCTTACAATTTTTTTTATGAAACCGGTTTTGTTTTTTATGCCGGATGTTTTCTGTTTTTCAGAATGTATCTTGTATACTGTAATTCAATCCCCCCCAATACTATCCTCGCGACAGGAATATAGGATCGAAATACTTAACAATTGTGAACTCTTACCTATCTATGGTGATCCACTATGAGGGATCGTTTTTGTTGTAAACACAAATGAGAATAACAACAACAGAAGGATCGGGCACCTGCCACCATCGGCAAAGCTGGTGTACAAAGTACTGGAAACCAGTGGACAGCTGACCCAAAAGGATCTCATCCGCGAGACTTCCCTGCCGTCCCGAACCGTGCGATATGCACTAAACAGGTTAAAGGATGAAAATGTCCTTGTTGAGCGCCATTATTTCACGGACGCCCGACAAAGCCTGTACGGTCTGAACAGACCAGTTGAGGAGGTGGTGGCGACATGATGCACCCGCCTATGAGCTCCCCCACCATAAACTTCCTCTTTCTTCCGAAACGGTGTTGAACCGATCCCTTCGGATTTTTTATATTTTTTTCATAAAGACCATAAGAGGCAGACCTAGTCAGGAAAAGTATTGCCAGGATCTTAGAATCTTGGGAAGTCTCTATTTGGACTGGTGCTCGCCCGGTACCCATCGCCCGCCATCCTTTGTCATTTCCTTCTTCCAGATCGGGACACCTTTTTTGATCTCCTCGAGAATATACCGCGACCCGGTATACGCCTGAGGACGGTGTCCTGCGGCGACCACGATGATAAGGATATTCTCACCCACTGCAAGACGCCCGATCCGATGGATGATATCGACATGCAGGAGATTGAACTGGCGTGTCGCATCTCTCG
>JBGOZZ010000171.1:0-4039 GCA_041480465.1 Methanoregula sp.
GGTTTTTTGCCGACAACCCAACGAGCGGCATGAAGGGCTCCGAATGCAAAGACCGAACGGTCGTATGCCCGGTGCGAGAGTTCGATGGTTTCGAAATTCTTCGAGAACATAACTGTATGATCACCGACGATATCACCGCCCCGTATCACATGAACACCGATCTCATTGCCGCGTTCCGTCATACCTTCGCGGCCATAGACCTTTCTCCTTTCACCTGCTTCTTCATCAAGGATCTGCAGGATCGTTTTTGCTGTCCCGCTGGGAGCATCCTTCTTGTTACGGTGATGTGCTTCGATCACCTCAATATCATAGTCTTTTAAAAGCTTTGCCGCATCCCGCAGGAGTTGCCAGAAGATATTAACACCCATCGAGAAGTTGCTGGAAATAACCGCCGGGACATTGCCCCGGATAGCCTGTTCCATCTCTGCACGATGTTCGCCGGTAAACCCCGTAGTACCCACAACCAGTGCAACCTTGTTGCGTGCAGCCATCTTTACATTCCCGACTGCCGCCTGTGCGACGGTAAAATCAATAAGAACATCAGGCCTGGCGCTTTGCAGGAGTGTTTCAGCATTCTTTGATTCAACAATTTCGATCCCGAAAAATGAACCGGGTTTGAGATTTATTCCTCCAACCAGCTCAAGATCGGATGATTCATTGACCATCCGGCCTACAGTCTGGCCCATGCGGCCGGAAGCGCCACAAACAACCACTTTTATCATATTCTTGTCACCGCGCCCGGGTTTTTAGTGGTGCTTTAGCCCTGCCGGGAGCTCTTTTCAGGTTTTTTTTCTGGGGAATTGTAGCAAGGATCTTTCTGAGCTGTTCGGTACGTTTTTCATCGAGATCATCAAGCGGAAGCCGGACTGGACCCCCCGCCATGCCCATTAACTCTACTGCCTTTTTAACCGGAATCGGATTTGTATCGATAAACATCGAGCGGAAGAGAGGCGATAGTGCAAAGTGGAGGACAAGCGCTTTCTGGTAATCACCCTTCTTCATCGCCTCATACATGGCAACCATGCGCTCCGGATCTACATTTGCAGCTACCGAGATGACACCGGCTCCCCCGAGAGCCATGATAGGGAGTGTTATGTTATCATCTCCGGAGATCACCACAAAATCTTCATCCTGGGTTTCTTCAATGATTCGCGAGATCTGCCCGATATTGCCACTTGCTTCCTTGATGGCGACAATATTTGGATGCCGGGCAAGTTCTGCCACAAGATCCGGCTCAAGATTCTGCCCGGTCCGCCCGGGGACGTTATACATAACGACGGGCAGATCGAGATCGGCAAGTTTTGTGTAATGCTTGATGAGTCCGGAACGATTTGGTTTGTTGTAGTACGGACTAATGATGAGAACACCGTCCGCTCCGATGTCCTTTGCCGCCTTTGTCAGTCTGACAGCTTCGGCAGTATTGTTGGAACCCGTACCTGCAAGAACGGGGATCCTGCCGTTCACTTCATTGACGACAATTTCAATGACTTTTTCATGCTCTTCAAACGTGAGCGTTGCAGATTCCCCAGTCGATCCACAGGGGACAATGCCGTGGATACCACCGGAAACGAGAAAATCGATGTTGCGCTCCAGACCCTGGATATCAAGGTCCATCGCTGAATTCCTTTTAAAGGGGGTTATGATTGCCGGGAGGACGCCTTCGAACATAAATAAGGTTATGAGCGCCTCTTGGTATTTATTTTTCTTGTGATGAATCCGGCAACACGGTTCCGGACACGTTTGCTTCCGATTACCGCTGATTTTCCCAGCTGCTGCTTGTTTTCATCGAAACTGGGGGAAAAATAGTCCCGCTGAGTAGCCAGAAGTTCGGTACCGAGAGATTTAATGTATGACGGTTTAATTCCCATGTGCATTTCCTCAAAGTTCTATAGTTATAATGCGGTTCGATATCATAATAATATTGTTCGCAACGTCGACTGGATCCTCACCAAAAAGAAGGATGCCTGATTCATTTCCCTGTCCTCCGCGCCGATAACATACGTCGGGTACTCCCTCTTTGCAGCAGGACGCCACGCCCCAGTCCATTGTACTTATCCCCGGGGGTTTTTGGGCCGGTTCAAACGAACTGCATTCAAGAAGCAGGCTCTCAATAACCTGTTGCATATTCCTGGAACAACGCAGGGTTGCCGCACTCCGGATCGTGGGATCAAATCTCATTGCTGTAAGAATAATACGCGCGATCTCCTCATCCACGCCAAAATCACAGGGACCCGCAGCATGTGGTTTTTCATGTCCGGCGACAATTCCGCCCTTCACTGCCGCAACACCATTCTTATCCCGGGCACCATGGATAGCATATCCCAGCAGTGCTCCGTGGAGCGGAATGAGCCTGAGATCCAGAGATCGTATCAGCAGTCCGGCTGCCTCTCTCAGTGTTTCGAGGGCATCACTCCGTTCACGGGTTGGATCCTTCATCAGCCGTACTTTGATACGCCGGACACTAATAAGCGTGTCCTTTCTGTCAGGCAGAGATTAGATCATTCGGATATACATATATCCTCCTGCGGCGAAGATTTCTGTCATGGATTCACGACTCCTTGATGTAATCATCGGCCTGGCAGGCTTCTTTATCCTGATTGTTATGCTTGCAGTTCTGCCTATGATAATGGTTGCAGGAATGGCCTACCTTGCAGCAATTGTTATCTTTATCGTATTCCTGTCGGGCGCCGGGTATCTGGTGAATGAAAAGATAATGTAGGATATTTTATTTCATTTCTTACTCACTATATTGAGCGTAAATCCCGCGTATTCTTTGTCCGTTTTAACTTTTTGTAATTGAAAGATGCAATGTATTTTTATGGATGCCAAACACCCGATCCACACGCACCAGGACAGAACCAAACATAAGACTCGGAGATTGTATGCCCGTGAAAAAGTTAATGGGTTTTTCAATTTCATTCCGGTTTGCTGGCAATGCATGAATTGTGGGCAGCTCATCTAATTTTAGAATATTGTTGCCCCTGTCGCAACAAAAAACCCTGAGACTTTTTGATATTGCCACACTACAAACAATACGTGAACCTTTCGGATCGGGCAACCAAACGCGAATATGAGGTTTATTACCCTATAATGACAAGATCGGAATCCTAAAATCGAAAATACGTATTCTATAATTTGACTGCAATGTTCTGTCAGAAATGTGGAAAGGAAAATCCCGATACTAACCGATTCTGCGGGGAATGAGGGGAACCTCTTAAAAAATAGTTCAGGATAACACTCAAAAAAAGATTGAACACAAGCCACGTATTGTTCTCATTTTAATGGGTCTGTTCATCATTTTAGCAATATATCTGGTTCCATTTAACCAATCGTATTTGGGGGGTTCTCTCAGATTAGCTAAAACGGTAGAAATATGTTCATCACCGTTTCCGGTGCATCAGATGTCTTGATGTTTATCTTTGGATGTTTTATGCCGGGTGGATATCAGGTGTTTTTTTTATAGTGACAGGAATTTTCAATGAAAAGAAAAATTGGTAATACATTTTTTTCGTCATAGGGGTATCCAGACCTACCCCCCACTCCATTATCTGCCAACAGAGATGTATTGACGAGGCTCGCTATTCACCTGGTGGCGTGATTCTGGAGAAGTGACGGGGAAGATCCGGTAAAAGGTGTCATGTCTCTGTCTGGATGTCCGGATCTTCCATGATCGATTACCTTTATTGATGAAATAATAAAGTCTGGCAAGGCAACGGTGCATAGCATAACCAGTTTCAACCCACCCTTACCGTGAGCCATTCAAAGGATACCTTGAAATTGAAGATCATGACCACGTACTGGTGCTCAAGGAAAAATTCGATCGTGAACCGGATTAATAAGGGTATAGATCTCGATCCGGCTTTAGTGCCATGCCGCAAAGCTGAATGTGACGAGTAGCGGGATGGATGCTGCATCCACATGAGCACGGCTGGACAATAACCCTGTGATTATATGCGCTCTTTCAGACGTAACCGCAAAATAACCGCATAGAAAGGTTTTAACACGGTATTTATTTCATAAAATCTTCTATAAATAATAC
>JBGOZZ010000172.1:0-4021 GCA_041480465.1 Methanoregula sp.
CAGGCAGATGGAGGAGCACCGTCTCATCCGGTCAGAAGGGACACGGATTATCACGACCGCACGCGCACGGCGGTATCTTGCAGGGAACCTCTCCATGATCCATGACGAGCGGAAGGTGCCGGTCTTTGATATGGTTTCCCGGAGAACGGTGGGCACCCTTGATGAATCCTTCGTAGTCGGGTGGGTGCATACCGGCGCAGTCTTCATTACCAAAGGGCAGCTCTGGCGCGTGATCGAGATCGCTGACGGCAGACTCACTGTAGAACCCGCAAAGAAAGCTCCGGGAGAACTGCCCTCATGGGAAGGAGAACAGATTCCTGTCCCCTTCTCAGTCGCACGTGAGGTCGGCGAGATCCGGAGAAAGCGCACTGTCTCTGCGTATTCAACGGATAGCGAAAGTATCAGTTTCGCAGAGAGGTTCCTGACTGAAATGGACAAAAACCGCTCCCTGGTCCCCAGCGATCAACTCATCACCCTGGAAAATACCGAGGAGGGAGTTGTCTGTAATATCTGTGCCGGGCATAAAACAAATGAAGCGCTGGGACGGGTTCTTTCCATTCTCATATCAGCCCGGTATGGAACGACTGTCGGCCTTGAACTGGATGCGTACCGCATGCTCCTGCGCCTGCCCTCATCCATCAGGAGTGCAGATGTGCGGGATTTTTTACTCTCCCTTGATCCCTCACATATGCCGGGTATTCTCCGGCTTGCGCTGAAACGAACCGCACTGTTTAAGTGGAAACTGGTCCAGATTGCGAAGAAATTCGGTGCAATCGATCCGGATGCCGATTATGAAAAGATCAGTATCCAGCGTCTTTTGGAATACTTTGACGGAACGGTGGTACAACAGGAAGCATTTCGGGAACTGCTCTCGGATTATATGGATATCGACACTGCTGCCGGGGTTGTCGGTGAGATTAAACGTGGTGAGATCCGTGTTGCTCTTGGACCCTGTTCGATGATCGGGTCTGGGGGGTTGCTTTCATCCCGTGACCAGATTCCACCACCAACAGCAGATCAGGCCGTGCTTGCCACGCTGAAAAGAAGGCTCGACCAGGACGATGTGTTGCTTGCCTGCATGAACTGCCGGGACTGGAAGGGCCGGACTGTTGTCTCCCGGGTGCCTGATCACCCGCAGTGCCCAAAATGCGGGGCACGTCTCATTGCAGCACTCAAACCCTATGAAGACGAATCGTATCTGGCCATGAAGAAACTCCGGAAAACCCCGGCGGATCGTGCTATCGAACAGCGTTTACTGAAAAATGCCAATATCGTTCTGTCCAGCGGGAAAAAGGCAGTGATTGCACTTTCTGCCCGGGGGGTCGGGCCGGAGAACGCATCCCGCATTCTTGCAACCCTCACCGAAGGTGATGCATTCTATCGGGAGATTATGAAAGCGGAACGAAATTTTATCCAGACCCACCGGTACTGGTTGTAACTACTGCAAAAGAAGGGTCGTCCGCATTTTTATTGAGCTGTGATCCGCTTAACTGAGGCTTATTGCTTTACATCAGCGTATGAATTTCGGATACAGCCCATGTTTACCGGGTGAATAAAATCAGCCGATTGCCAGTGGCACCTTGATAAAGAGAGAAAAAGAGCAACGGGTCTGTTAAAATTTACATTATACTCTCGAGTTTCTGCTCGAGAAAATCGAGGCCTTTCTTGATATCTTCAAGATTCTTGCCCCCGGTAAGAATAATCTTTCCTGAAGAGAAGAGAAGCGCAACGATCTTGGGATCTTTAATCCGGTATACAAGGCCGGGGAACTGCTCTGGTTCATATTCAATATTTTCAAGGTTGAGAGTGATGACCACCTTGTTCAGGTTGATGTATTTTCCTATATCGTAGGAACAGACAATGTTTGTTATCGCGACCTTGGGTTCAGCATATGTATCGACACCGGCCTCTTTGAGAGATTTCATGATGATTCTTAACCCGTCAGTAAGCGCTTTTTTATCCCGGATACCGGTAAGAACAACTTTTCCTGATGAAAAAATCAGGGAAGCGATCTTCGGGTTCTCGATCCGGTAGACTGCCCCGGGGAATCGTTTCGTATTGAGCTCGCAGCTTTTGATCTTACCTGATACATCAGCAAGATCTATAGAATCGGCAATAACTCCTGACGCCACAATATTCTCAATTTTTAATGAATCGTACTTTTTATCTGCCATCCACTATACTATGCTTTTCCCTGAATCATAATACTAATGGACAATCTTTATGTTCGCTCGGTGGAGACTGGAAAAACAAGGGAGGGTCACAAAAACTGGATCTGCTGATGTTATTCAGCTGGCGAAGATTGCACCTCATACAAAATCATAACAGTCAAATAAAACCGGAGAACCACTATGGTTGAGTCCAGGAAGCAGCAGTTGTTGGATCACCGGATGACATCCGTGGACTGATCGTCAAAGTATTTGTGATACTCAAGCCGGGCTTCAAGCCGTCAGAGGCGCTTATCCGGGAGATACAGAATCATGTGAAGAAGGTTTCTGCTCCCTACAAATACCCGCGTGCGATAGAATTTGTTGACTCGCTTCCCAAAACCATATCGGGAAAAATCAAGCGTAACGAGCTTCGTGACCGGGAGATGAAGAAATCCCTGAGCGAGAACAACGCTGGGCGGGGGTCTTGATCCCCTATCTTTATGTAATTTCATTTATAATGTATACCAGCGCGAGGGTAGCCAAGCTTGGTCAAAGGCGATAGGTTCAGGGCCTATTCCCGCAGGGGTTCTTGGGTTCAAATCCCATCCCTCGCATTTTTTCTCCTAACTTATAAATGTCAGTATGTTCCCATTAAGACGATATTCTTGATTTTAATTAAAAACCCAATGAATCGTATCTGAAAATCCTTAATTACTATGAATAACTGTACTATTGATTTATGAAAGAGATCATAGTCCGTATCGTTTGCTGTATATCTATTATCCTGATTGTTGCGGCGTCGGGATGTGTCGCGCCGCCAAAAGAAAATGCAACATCATCCAAAAACGGGAATATCTTTAACCCTAATCAACCAAGTCCGCAGACTTCTTCAACACCAAATTATGTTACGGAAGTGACACCCTTTGAAACTGTTACTCCGGCAAGTGGATTCCACACAACCTCCCCTACCCCGGCGCCCGGGGATCTCTATTGCCGCATTTATTCAACGACAAATACCTATGCATATAACAAAACAGCAATCGCGTTTAACCTCCAGTATCCCCCGATGTATATTAATTATACCGTAAAACCCTCGAATGTAACCATTAAAAAAGTCATAACCGAGATGGAAGGAGAGGGACAATCCGTGCATGAAGTTGAAAAAGTAATTAGTATCGATACGTACAGTCCAATCTCGGTGTTTGTTGTCACGGTCCTGAGCAAATCAACCGGAGAGATTTACCTTCAGGACGGGTTTGGGACTCAGAAATATACCACGTACCTGAATCGTACCCTCAAGATATTGAAACGGGACAATATGCAGATTGAATTCAGTGGCAACAATATTACTGCAACGGCAATGGTATGGGTAAAACCGGAAGGAAATTTCAATGATACGACGCAATTTAATACGACAACAGATTGTGCCTATTTCGCAGCGAATCCCAGGAATGATTTGCCCTTCGTCACAGCAACACCTACACCGACATGGACAGGATAGTCTTCCAAGAGCAGGCAGACAAAAATAATATCTTTTCTCAGAATTTTTAACACCGGATTATTCGACTGGATCGTTAGAGTTCTTTCGTATATGGATAAACGGTGAGGTATTTATGCGATGAAGGCAATTTTAGTAAGGCAGATAAGCCATTAGTTTTATGTCCCGGTGGGGTAGTGGACATCCTAGAAGATTGCGGATCTTTTGACCCGGGTTCAAGTCCCGGCCGGGGCGCTCCACTTTTCACGTCTAAATCTCTTCTTAATAAAAGTGAGTATGTGAGATAAACTATTTTGAAATCTTATCTAAATCGACCTTTAATTTTTTGCACAGGTTCGTCAAAAGCTAATCCCAACAAAATAACGACTAATCC
>JBGOZZ010000173.1:0-4014 GCA_041480465.1 Methanoregula sp.
ATGCGGGTGAGCTGGATCGTATGCTCCTCAGTCGATCGCAGGAGAGAGGTCAGCTCCTTCTCACGATCATGGAGCTGGGCCGCAGCACGGCAGTTCTGGAAATATTCAAGGTCCTTTTGCCATTTCTGGTACTCGAGGGCATGCTCCCGCTCGCGCTTCAGCTCATTTACCCTCCTGGTCAGCTCGATCAGGAGAAGTTCTTCCCGCTCGATCCGTTCCCTTACGATATCCAGTTCTGAAAGAGACTGCTGTTTTTTCTGATCAAACTCCGAAACGCCCGCGATTTCATCGATAATTTTGCGCCGCTCGAAGTCACTCATCTCCATTATGCGGGTTACATCTCCCTGCATCACGACGTTATAGCCATGAGGTTTTATCCCATGCCGTGCAAGATGATCGACGATGTCGCTCTGCTTGCAGAGCCGTTCATTCAGGTAATTGTAACTGTAATACCCGTTGCCGGTACGTTTTATTCTTCTCCGGATCTTCGTCCCGTCAGAAAATTCAAGTGCAACTTCTGCGGTGTTTCTGCCGGAGTTGAGGTTGATCAGGTCGGTAAGTTTTTCGGCCCGCAGACTGCGGGAGCTCGACAGTGCAAGCACAAAAAGGATAGAGTCGATGATATTGCTTTTACCCGAACCATTGGGCCCGGATATAACGGTAAAACCCTCTAAAAAGGGAATTTTTGTCTTTTTGGAAAAAGACTTGAAATTATCAATCTCCAGTTCTGTGATATGCAAAGATCCGGCTCCTTACTTCTTTGCAGGATCCTTTTTGTCTTCTTCTGCGGCGTAGATAAGATCGCTTTGTTTGCCTTTGACAGATGTTCCCTTTTTATTACGCCCGTAGCCCGCCGATGCAACGATATAGTTTTTATCTCCCCTGCGGGGTTCCAGTTTCATGGTCCCGTCTGACTGCATGATCATGTCCATTGCCGGTTCAGGTTGCGCTGCAGGAGCATCTGACTGTTTTGCACCCTTTCGCATGACCACCGTGCTTGAAGGTCCGGGAGCCCCACCCGGTGTGGCAGGCTGCGGTTGTGCACCCGGCACGCCAGGCTGGACCCGTTTGAGCTCCGCCCTGCTGCGCTCTTCGGTCTGTTTTGACATTTTCATGGCAACAGACTTGAGGTCAAGCAGCTCCTGGGTAAGGCCTTTGACAAGCGCTTCCATATCCCTCATCTTCTTTTCAATCGCTACAATACGCTCTTCAGTTGCAGCTCCGGTTCCTGAAATTTCCATCATCGGTATCAGTTTCTCCTCACGTCGCGTTCATGCTCACAATATCTGATATTTGCATCAGATGGCGCCCTGATGATCCTTCTGTACTGGTGCGGCGCTCTCTATAAATAATAGTAGTGATCGTCAGTTAAGGAAAAAAAGGTTTGTGCTTTATTTCCAAAAAAATCCGTTTCCCGCGTCTGAACATGAAAAAGTGATCCCCGGGTTTTTTTCGCGCGCACTGGTTTAAGATGCGATTCCCTGAAGAGCCAGCAAAGCCGCAGGACTGCCCAATACGTCACCAGTACCCGGAAAAGGTATTACCTGATTGCAGCGAACCTTTCTCCATATGTCCTATCTGTCTAAAACTGATCCAGAAATAGCAGATATTATCGAGAAGGAGCGACTCCGCCAACAGAACGGGCTGGAGCTGATCGCATCTGAAAACCTTGTTTCGTATGCGGTGCTCGAGGCGATGGGGTCGATCATGACCAACAAATATGCTGAGGGTTACCCCGGAAAGAGATATTATGGGGGCTGTGAGTTTCATGATATGGCGGAGAACCTTGCACGTGATCGGCTAAAGAAATTGTTCGGGGCCGAACATGCAAATGTCCAGCCGCATTCGGGTACCCAGGCAAACATGGCGGTATATTTCGCGTTCATGAAACTGGGAGAGAAGATCCTGAGCATGAAACTCAACCAGGGCGGGCATTTGTCGCATGGTTCACCTGTCAGTTTTACCGGTAAATTCTACCAGGTCGCCCAGTACGGGGTTGACCCCAAAACAGAGATGCTGGATTATGGTATAATCGATGACATGGCACGAAAGGAAAAACCCCGGATCATCATCTGTGGTGCATCTGCCTATCCCAGAACTATCGATTTTAAGGCATTCCAGGAGATTGCGGATGGCGTGGGGGCATATTGCATGGCAGACATTGCCCACATTGCAGGACTCTGTGCAACCGGGATTCACCCGAATTCAGTCGGTGTCGTGAATTTCACCACAACGACAACCCATAAGACACTCCGCGGTCCCAGGGGCGGTGCAATCATGTGTAACAACGAGTATGCACAGGCAATCGACAAGGCAGTATTTCCGGGTATGCAGGGAGGCCCGCTCATGAACACCATTGCGGCAAAGGCGGTATGCTTTGAAGAGGCTCTCAAACCATCATTTAAGGAATATAGCAGACAGATTGTAAAAAATGCCAAAGTACTTGCCGGGACACTGACAGACAACGGACTCCGGCTGGTGTCAGGAGGGACCGACAACCACCTTATGCTCATAGACCTCACAGCACAGGGTATTACCGGCCTTGAAGCAGAAGTTGCACTCGGCAAAGCCGGCATCACGGTGAATAAAAACACGATTCCCAACGAGACCAAGAGCCCGTTTGTGACAAGCGGGCTGCGGATCGGCACGCCTGCTGTCACCTCCCGTGGCATGAAAGAAGCAGAAATGCGCCAGATCGGTACCTGGATCGCAAGGGTGCTGAAGGATATCCACAACGAAGCAGTTATCAGGGATGTGCGTACAGACGTCACCATGATGGCAGGCAGATTTACCCTGCACCCGGAATAACAAAAAAACCAGGACTCTCTGATGGCTACGATCCTTGACGGAAAAAAGATAGCGGATATGCGTCTGGAAATCCTCAAAGAGGAGATCGAGGACTCAGGGCTGTATCCACGGTTAGCAACCGTGATTGTTGGCAATGATCCCGCTTCGCAGATGTACGTCAGGATGAAGCACCGGGCATGTGAGAAGGTAGGTATCGGATCGGTGAGAATGGAACTTGCCGGGGATGCAACGACTGAACACGTGCTCAAAACGGTAACACAGCTGAATAATGATGCAGATATCGATGGGATCCTTATTCAGCTCCCTCTTCCTGAACAGGTTGATACAGAACGGGTGATCTGCTCTGTGTTCCCGGAAAAAGATGTTGACGGATTTCACCCGTTCAACCTCGGACTTCTCTTTTCAGGCAGACCCCGGTTTGCACCCTGCACTCCAAAGGGGATCATGACGCTCCTTTCGGAATATGAAATTCGGGTTCCGGGAACCCGGGCTGTCGTAGTCGGGCGCAGTATTGACGTAGGTCGCCCGATGTCTGCGCTGCTCACGAACGCGGATGCAACAGTTACGATCTGCCACAATAAAACAAGGAACCTCGCTGAGGAACTCAGGCGGGCAGATATTCTCGTCTCCGCAATCGGCAAAGCATATTTTATAATCCCGGAAATGGTCATGCCCGGCGCAGTTGTAATTGACGTGGGCATCAACCAATTGGACGGGAAACTGGTTGGTGATGTGGACTTTGAAGCGGTGAAAGATATTGCTTCTGCAATCACTCCGGTTCCGGGCGGGGTGGGCCCCATGACCATCGCGGCCCTGATGGAGAATACCTATCGTGCAGCGGGTCTGGGGACATGCGAAACTGTGTGGTAAATAATCTTGTTATCGGGGGTGACGCACCTGTCCGCGTTATGGGTGTAATCAACTGCAGCCCGGAGTCGTTTTATGCCAATTCCTATTTCCCAACCGATTTCGTCCATAAAACAGCAGTCGAAATGGTAGAACAGGGTGCCGATCTTATCGATATCGGCGCACGAAGTACAGCCCCCAATACCCAGGCCATCAGCGGGAGTACCGAAGCGGAACGGATCGATGCTGCTCTGAGGGAACTTGATGGAAGCGGGATTACGGTCTCTGTGGATACGATGAATCCCTGGGTGCTCGATGTCTGTCTGAACCATGAGATCCATGCAATTAACGATATTTCCG
>JBGOZZ010000174.1:0-4001 GCA_041480465.1 Methanoregula sp.
TATCCTATGTGGCATCGTTTCATAGTTCTATGACCATTGGGATAGGGTTCCGATTTCGATTTCATAAAATAGTATACTATTTCTATACTTGAAAAAGGAATCGGATGGTTTCGCGTGCTCCGATTTTTAGAACTTTTGCCCTTATGGAATCTTTTTCTCGAAAAAGTAACTTTATGTGCGTTTCATACAAAATTCTCCATTAATGGAGTGTTTCTTTATAAAACGGGGAAATGCTCATATCGGGCAGGACAAATAGCATCAGATTTTTGTAAGCGCAATTTCCCTGACAAGGTGTCTCCCGTGATGCACCATACCACATCAGGTTCGTAAAAAAGGAAGTTATGAGGAACCCGTTTCCGAAGACTCAGCGACAGGTTCATCTTTTGGTTTTGCGTGTTTCTTCCAGACCTGTTCCCGGTAGACAGGGCCGCTGTTGTAGGTGCAGAAGGGGATGAGTTTCCCGTCAGGTGTTGCATAATGGATGCAGCACCGCTGGACACGTTCCAGATCGTAATTATACCGGTCCATGAAATGCATGGTACCGATAAAGAGTGCATTCCAGTGAAATTCGCGGAGGGCTTCGAAGTTCTGCCCGATCAGGGTCTTGCCGATGATCTTCCAGAACTCGGCAGTTTTCCCCTGCTCGCCCTTTTTCACGGAATCGTGCATATTCTTGACACCTTCAAGCAATGCCGTGTACTTGTTGATGGTACCGCCTTTTTTGAGTTTCTCTGCCATCTGTTCGATAGATTCAAAGAAGCTGTCCACGTCCACCATCCGGTTTATCGGGATGATGGAGCCGTCATTCTGGACAAATACATAGGTGGCTGCACCGCAGTGCTGGTGAGCGGTGAACCGTACCTGGGGTTTCCCGGTGTAGGCCTCAACAAGATCGGAGAATGGCAGGACACAGGGAACCGGGTAGAAATCGTCCTTTTTTAAGACTCCGTTTAGTTGTTTTTCTATTCCGTCCAGGAGATCAGGTATTGTGACACGAAATTTCCTGACGTCGTCATCATTCGCTGCACCGGTAAACGCGATAGGCTGGAAATTAACACCCCTGATCACCGCGATATTTTTTACTGCGAACCGGATAATATCGCCGACTTCGTTATCATTCTTTCCACGGATTATCGTCGGGACAAGCACGACACCAAGACGAACATTTCTGAGATTCTCGATCGCTCTTTCATGGATCGTTAAAAAAGGATTGGTTGCAGGGGTAACGCCATCGAAATGAAGATAGACCGTGCTGAGCCCGGCATCCTTAAGTTTCTGGGCAAAGCCGGGTTCATTTGCAATCCGGACACCGTTGGATGCAATCTGGACCTGGGGGAACCCCATCTCTTTTGCTCGTTTGATGATATCCGGCAGGTCCTCGCGCATGGTAGGTTCACCACCGGAGAACTGCACGGCGGGAACGGGAACGGGTTTCTGGTCACGGAGGAGCTGTAACATCCCGACAATTTCATCAAACTCCGGTTCGTAGATAAACCCGCACGCACGGGCATTGGCAAAACAAAAATCGCAGTCAAGATTGCAGCGGTTCGTGAGATCAATATTGGCAAGCAGGGTCTGCGAATGATGATTACTACACAAGCCGCATGAGGACGGGCAGTTTTCGGGAGGAGCGAGATTCTGGGGATTTGAAACGCCGGACCCTACCGCATTATACTGTTCGAACCGGTGATAGAGAGTCGCATCTGACCAGTAGAGATTATGGAAATTTCCGTGCTGCGGGCACGTACTGTTCAGCCAGATCTTTCCCTCTTCTTCCACAACTTCTGCATCAACAGCAGAACAACATGTGGGGCAAAGACTTCGTGTCTTTTTTATCAGCATCCGTGTATCCACCAGCAGCTCAGTTGTTCAGGGTTATTTTATCTGAGTAACCTTAATGTTTGCGCCTGCTCTTTATTACAGGTATTGGAGTGCTACACTATTAGTATTGATTTTATCATACTACCATTGCTTTCGGCGGTCTGGGTCATGCTTCCTGCATACCTCCCGAATCCTGTTGCCGCTCTCTTCGGAGGAGGCACTCCTGTGGACCGGGGGAGAACCTTTACTGATGGTAAGCGTATACTTGGCGATGGCAAAACCTTCCGGGGCCTCTTCCTGGGAATATCAGCCGGGATAGGAATAGGGTTACTGCAGATCCGTCTATCGGGCGCATACGGACTGGAGAACCTCCCTGAGCATACTTTCATATCAGTCACACTCCTTGCAACAGGAGCACTTCTTGGTGATCTGTGCAAGAGCTTCTTCAAACGAAGATTCGGAAAAGAGAGGGGAGCAAAATGGCCGGTCGCCGATCAGTATGACCTTGTTGCGGGAGCCTTGCTCCTGACCCTTCTTCTCGATCCCTCGTGGATCCTGGCAAATATCACGCTTCCGGTATTCATCTTCATCCTGATTCTCACACCCGTCCTGCACCGCACCGTAAATATCATCGGGTATTACATGGGTGTCAAGGAGGTACCTTGGTGAACACTCTGGCAGATCTGCTTATAAAGAATAAAGCAATAGAATTTGGCGAGTTCACGCTCGCCTCCGGCAAAAAGAGCCCGTACTATATTGATGTAAAATCTGCGGTAACAAACCCGGCACTCCTCTCTGCGATCGCATCGGCCATTGCACAGACGTATACATTTGACGTCGTGGCGGGCGTTGCTGTCGGAGGCATCCCCCTGGCTGTTGCAACTGCGCTCATTACAAAAAAACCGTATGCGATCATACGGGCAGCAGAAAAGAGCCACGGCAAAAAAGACCTCGTCATCGGCGATGTCAGAGACAGGGACGTCCTGCTGGTTGAAGATGTTACTACCTCCGGAGGATCGGCCCTCTACGGAATCGGTGCCCTTCGTGCAGCAGGTGCCCGGGCGGACCGCGTGGTCACGGTAGTGGACCGCGAGCAGGGTGCCGGAGAGATGCTCAGACAGCAGGGAGTCCGTCTTCTTCCCCTCGTAAAAGTCAGCGAGATCCTGAAAGAGTAACCCATTTTTATAGACAGCGCAAGAGTACATGGATATGAAAATTCTTGTTGTGGGCGGAGGAGGGAGGGAACACGCAATAGTACATGCTCTTGCCCGCAGCAATGGCACTGAAATTTTTTCGGTAATGGCAAAAGTAAATCCCGGTATCTCCGCTCTTGCCAGGAGTGTCAGGCTCTGCAGGGAAACCGATACATCCCGTATCACAGCCTATGCACGGGAATCCGGCGTCGAGTACGCATTTGTCGGTCCTGAAGCCCCCCTTGAAGCAGGGATCGTGGATCTGCTGGAAGATATGAATATTCACTGCGTGGGGCCGACACAGGCAGCAGCAAGGATTGAGACAGATAAGGCATTCTGTCGCGACATGATGGAGCTGCATACCATTGACGGGTGCCCGAAATACCGTGTCTTCCACAACCACGCGGACGCAATCTCATTTATCCATGATTACGAGGGAGATCTCGCAATAAAACCTATCGGGCTGACCGGGGGGAAGGGAGTACGGATCATGGGAGAACAGGTTGACCGGGCAGGAGCAGTCGCGTACGTGAAATCACTTGCAGGAGGTGTTGTGCTCGAGGAGCGCCTTATCGGGGAAGAGTTCACGCTGCAGGCGTTTGTTGACGGGAATCACCTCATTCCCATGCCGCTTGTGCAGGATCACAAGCGTGCGTTCGAGGGAGATCTCGGACCGAACACCGGGGGTATGGGATCCTATTCGATGCCTGATCATAAGCTCCCGTTTGTTACCGATGCGGACTACAAAAAAGCACTGGCTATCATGAAGTCAACGGTTGCCGCCCTGGAGAGAACCGGTCACCCCTACAAAGGAATACTCTACGGCCAGTTCATGAATACCGCCAGGGGGCCAAAGGTTATCGAATTCAATGCCCGGTTTGGTGATCCGGAGGCAATGAACGTCCTTTCCCTGCTGAGTTCAGACCTTGCAGACGTAGTTATCGGAATTACAGAAGGATCGCTTTCTGTGACAAACGTGACATTTGA
>JBGOZZ010000175.1:0-3998 GCA_041480465.1 Methanoregula sp.
AGGAAAACAAATCCCCCCAGGGGATCTACCCGGTCTTTTCCCCTTGGGTATCCTGTGCGAGCTCAGCCTCTATCCGTTTTGCCCGTTTTGCAAGCACCTCCAGGAGTTTCTCCTCTTCTACGGCATGCCGCTCATCCGGCGTGGGACTCTCCGGGATCCACGCGGGTCTTGGCTGGTCCCTGAAATAATTCCTGATCGCACGGCGCAGGGCACCTACCGCGAGGATGCCACAATGGGATTTTATCATGGGAAGCGTCCCGAGTTCATCCGAGATATTCTTCCAGCTGATCTGCCAGGCCTCCTCAAGCGTTTTGCCCTTGGCCATGACGGTCATGATGCTGGACGCCGCGATATTTGCAGCACAGCCGTAACTCTCGAACATCGCTTCGGTAATCGTCTGGGTCTGCCGGTCGATCCGCAAGAAGACGGCGATCATATCGCCGCAGGCAAGGCTTCCGGCGACGGATTCGGCATCCGGGTTCTCCATCCTGCCCAGGTTCTTCGGGTTCCTGAAGAGTTCCAGCACCTTCGGGTTGTAGGCAAGGGGAATTCGACTTGACATGGTTTTATCCTCCTTTTTTAAACGGACTCATGGATCGGATTCGTTTCACCGCTTCTTCAAAGCACGGGATGACATAATCGATGTCCTCCTGTGTGTGGAACGGTGTGGTCTTCATCAGGATGCTCCCGTGGGCCTCCTCGTATTTCCGGTGGATTGCAAGGAGTACATGGCTTGGCTCCAGCACCCGGCTTGTACAGGCGCTCCCGCTCGACACGTATACGCCTTTCAGGCTCATCTCAATGGTCAGCGCTTCACCCTCGCAGTTCAGGAAACTGATGTTTACATTATCCGGCGAACGTTTCGGCCCGGCAGGGCCGTTGAGCAGGGTGGAATCTATTGTATCCGTGATACCCGTGATGAGCCTGTCCCGCAACCGGGCCATGCCGGCGGTATACTCATCAAAGTGCTCCATCATGATCGAAGTGGCGGTTGCAAAGCCCGCGATTGCCGGGATGTTCTCGATCCCTGCCCAGAGTTTCTGGGTACTGAGCTGCCCGTGGATGATGGGTTTGAGTTCGACACCTTCCCGGATATACAGGGCCCCGGCACCTTTGGGACCATACACCTTGTGGCTGGAGAATGATACAAGGTCGGCACCTGTTGCTTCCAGATCGAGCGGGATTTTCGTGAATGCATCGCAGGCATCGAGGTGCACGTGTATCTCCGCATCATGGTCCTTGACGAGATCCACGATGGCCCGGAAATCCTGGATGACCCCAATCTCATGGTTGACAGGTGCGATACTGACAAGCAGTGTCTCGTTGTCCAGCTGGCCGGCAAGTATGTCCTGGCTGACGAATCCATCACGGTCCACCGGGATTTTTACAACCCGGAACCCCGCCTGGGCCAGTTGTTCGGCCGGGAATACCACGCTCAGGTGCTCAATCGCGGAGATAATAATTTTCTTCCTCGTCCTGGCTGCCAGTGCAAGGCCGGTAACTGCGAGATTATTTGCTTCCGTGCCGCTGTGGGTGTAGGCAATCTCGTCCGGTTTGCAGTGCATAGCTCCGGCAAGGATGAGAGTGGATTTGTAGAGTGTCTCGTACGCTTCCCAGCCTTTTAAGTGGGTGATCGACGGGTGGCCCTTTCCACCGGCCATATACGCGCCCTGCATGGCTTCAAGCGCCTGCGGGAATATCATCCCGGAATTCTCGGAATCAAGATAGACTTCCCGTTCCGGTACACCATGCGATTCCAGGAGCGCTGTAATGTCCCGTGACATATCGCTGAATATCATACTGAGACCCCGATATAGATCTCGTACACATCTCCGCTCTTGTCACTTGCCAGCAATGTATGCCCGACACTCAATGCCCATTCTTTCACATCTGACGGTGCGGCAGGATCGGTGGCAAGCAGTTTCACCACTTGTCCGGGCTGTGCCTTTGATACTGCATCGGCAAGAGCGATGAGCGGCCCGGGACATGTCTTGAATTTTGCGTCCACCGTGATATCGGCGTTCATTCAGTCACTTCCTCAGGAGATGAAGAGCGAAACATTGGAATCCTTCGCTTTTGAAAGGAACGTTGCCGCTCCGGCAATGCTGTCAACGAAACTTTCGAGATCCTCTTTCTTTAAACCGAACATACCAAGGGAGGTTGAACAGGCATAAATTCTGATCCGACCGGTAGCCAACCCCTGTTCGAGCACCGTTTTCCAGCCGGGCATCGAACCAGAGGCAAGCGCTTCCGTCAGTTTTCCTTCATAGGCCTTGTAGTCGAACGTCACTCCGGAGGGTTCATACCCTTTTTTTAAGGCGAGCAGCCCCCAGAAGGTAAAGAACATCTCGGCTTCCCACCCGGAAATTGCCGCGGTGGTCGCAAGCGTGACTGCAGGGAACAGTTTGTCCATCTTTTCCGATGCTACGATAAGGGCAATTTTTGGCATAGAGAATACACCTCAACCCTGTGCGGGTATAATGGGGACTGACAATACGAGAAGATATAGTTATTGCTGGAATGAGGCAGGCCATGCCCAGGATAGTATCTGACAGGTGCTCTCCCCAAATCATACCTTCTCTCCCCACCCGCTACTCAGAAGAACTCTGACGTTCCCTTGCATCAAACTCCCCGATCCCGGCAAAACCCGGAACAGCACTTTGTTTCGCTTCCCTCAGGATGAATGTGCAGCTGTATTCCGGTTTTTGAAACATGATGAAAAATCTATTGCTCCCCAGAGTACATACTCGCCTGAACCCGGTAAATGAATGGGTGTGATGGAAATATGAATGAGAAATTTTCAGGATTACAGGGGAAGACCGCGATTGTCACCGGTGCTTCTTCAGGGATAGGTCTTGCAACCGCACGGATCCTTGCAGAAAACGGCGTTAAGGTGGGGCTTGTCTCGCGATCCAAGGGGGTACTTGAAGAAATATCCGGTACACTGCCCGGTTCCCGGGCAATTCCCGCCGACATGACAAAGATCCCGCAGATCAGGAAGATGGTCAACGGGATGATGAAGTATTTTGGCAGGATCGACATCCTGGTCAATAATGCGGGCCAGGGCTATGATGCGTCGGTTGAAAAAACTGATGTCGGTACATTTCGTTACATTTATGACCTGAATATTATAGGTCCGCTGTTCGCCATGCAACAGGTGATCCCGATCATGAGGGCGCAGGGAGGTGGGACGATTATCAACATCAGCTCCGGTACCGCACTGATGAACCTGCCAGGCATGAGCCCGTATTCATCGTCCAAGCGTGCCCTGGCTGCCATCAGCCTTGCCGCACGGCAGGAACTGCAGGCCGACAATATTATTGTCAGCATCGTTTATCCGTACATTACCCTTACCAATTTCGAGAAAAACACCATCCGGGCAGTTCCGGTGCCTGAAGATAAACAGGAGCCAACCGGCCCGTTTCCTTCGGATTCTGCAGAATTTGTTGCTGAGAAGATTGCCCTGGGAATTGTGAACGGTGAGGCCGAGATCTTTTCCCATGACTGGATGAAAGATCATCGGACATGACATAAAATATATTTAACAAAATTTATTGTGTAAAAAAATAATTTCTGACCTATGGCAGTTCTTGATCAGGAAAGGGTCGATACAATCAAGCAATGTCTCAGGTCACATCCGAGGGGTCTGACCATTTCTGATCTCACCTCCAAATTGAACATGAACAGAAACCTGACAGCCAAGTATCTTGACATGCTCCTCATTTCCGGCCTGGTGGAGATGCAGGTTATGGGAGCTGCCAAGGTATACTTCCTCTCCCACCGGGTTCCGATTTCAGCAATGCTTGAATTTTCCTCCGATTATGTCATTGTGCTCAATGCAGAACAGAGAGTTATTCAGGTAAATGAACTGGTTCTTAAACTTCTTAATGAAAAAAGAGAAGTACTGGTGGGGAAAAAAACCGGTGAAATTAATAATCCTTTCTTCAGCCTTCTCCCAACACCTGAACCGGTTAAAATCGGGAAAATTGCCGATGAAA
>JBGOZZ010000176.1:0-3994 GCA_041480465.1 Methanoregula sp.
ACATGAAGAAAAGCTTCGGACCATTCGTACTGCCAGCCAGTCGGCATCAGGATAACGGCATAGTTGTTGTGGAGGCTTGAGAACTCGTGCACCCGCCAGGTATCGATCACCGGGTATTTTTTTACCTCGGCTAAAAGACGGTCACCGATGATCGTATCGCATGCCGTGATTGACCAGCGGGTCGGGACAAGGTGCCGCAGGACATCTTTTCCCATAGTGCCGACAGAAAATGCCTTCTGGATACTTGAGAACGGGACTCCCTTTTTGTGCAGGTCAATAACGGCTTCTGCGGACCTGAGGTCGGTATCATAGTATACTTTTTCCAGGTCCCGGTTCCAGTTCCCGCTCTCAATCTCGAACCGCTCGATAGGTGCACTGGGGCCAAACGGGGTGTGTTCTTCAGAAAATGACATCCCACGGGGCTGGATCGCAAACGAGACTTCGCTCTCAACTGATGTCGCGGATAAGGAGATTTCCTGGAGTTTTTCCACAAACCGGTTATCAAGATCCGCGGCGTGTATCCGGTGCTTGCCACGTATCAGGCTGAGCCGGTAGCGTATGATTTCCTCCTGCGTCTTGTGGGCGGGGATCCAGGATTCGGGCATATCCATGATTGCCGTGTCACCATGAAGAGGGGCGATCATCGGGCCGGCGTATACATCCGGATAATTCCAGCTCCCGATAAACACGGAAGGAGGAGAACTGCCCTCCAGATCTTTGCCCACCTCAACCGATTTCATGGGAACGGTTGCGGCAGTCAGCTGCCTGAGATATGCACCCTTGCCAATCATCTCGTCTACAAGAGAATGAATACAAAACAGGTTAAGAAGTATGGTATGCGGGGGGAAAGTGATGGAATGGCGGACGAAGCGATCTGCTGACAGAGAAAGCCGGTCTTCCTACCCTGTCGGGGACAATGGATGTTTACTCCTGATCCTATCGGGTTCATAAGCCCAAAAAAAATTAAAAAAAAAGCAATCAGCAGAATACTTTTGGGAAACGCACGCGTATCTCCACAATACATACGTTAATCGTCCCGGACGCCATTCATATATCCTACCGGAGTTGTCTGAATTAGAAATAACAACAATAATAACAATGATGCTTTTGACCCAAACGCAGTAAATGAAGACGGATCACCCGTTGTCCGGGTGCGGTTACCCAAGAAATGGGCCAATGAACAGTTCGCTTTTGCAGATCTTATGATGGGTGCAAATCATATCCGCGTCAGGTGCTATGATGGCGTCACCCGCATGGGGAGGATCAAGGGGAAGATCAAAAAGCGGGTCTGGATACGTGAAGGCGATATCCTCATCGTCACTCCCTGGTCATTCCAGGATGAGAAGTGTGACATCATTTACCGGTATTTACCTCCCCAGGCAGACTGGCTGAGAAAGAACCGGTATCTCTAAACCTATTTTTTTTATCGTGCATTAATGCACTATTTTCTTATTCAACACCAGGTCCGTGTATTTTTCCGGAGTGCGCGAAACTCCAGAATTCCGGTTTATTCTCGTCAAAATCAAAAAAAGGATGAATTCCTGACTTTTTTTTAAACATCTCTTTATCGTATCACACGACAAATAATATTCTACTCGTATGCAGAACACTGAAAAAAATATCAGGATAATCCGTGACAAGATGAGCCGGATCGGCATCGGCGAGAAAAAACTGGATGACGAGACCATCCTGGCATCCTATGGGATCAATAAATTTGGCCAGTTGTACGCCATACCAAAAGTGATCCCTCCCGTTCAATAAGACGGGTCCCCTTTTCACTTTCTTATGGTGTAACCAGCGTTTATCAGAATCCTCGTTATCTTCTCGTCCCACACCCCATCATCCGGCTCGGCCAGATCATCAATGCACTCCTTCCAGAGGTGGGTCAGATCAGCATCATCCGAAAAGAACGCACGCTGGTACATGACTCTCCCGGCTCTTTTCCCGCGGGAATTCAGGATAAGCAGACGCCAGCACCCATAATCCCTGCAGATTTCCGGGCGGGTCAGATGGACGGTGCAGTATGCTTTTCCGTCCCTTCCACTGTACCGCAGAAACGGACATGCTTCGGAGTGGTCCAAAAAAATGCTTTTATCCGCAAAAAGGAGATATTTATCAGAATCGACAACAACTGTATTTTTTTCTCCGGTATATTGATTATTGATCAAAAACTCAAACTCTCCGCGAGTTTCCTGAATGCAGTGTACCTGTCCCATATAATGACAGCACTCCCCGCATTGCTGGCACTCGAAGACCATTATCGAAAACTCCTCTTTAACGGATGCTCTGCCAGATAGCCAGACCAAATTCAAGGGCAATCAGGATAATAATCACCCACTCGAGGAAGTTTGAATGCTGGATCCTCACTTCATCCGACAGCATCGAATAGTTTTCCCGTATCACATCGATCTTCCGGGTCACGCTCTCGCTCCACTGGCTGCTGCGGAGCACCTTTAAAGCAGTTGCATAGACACGGGCATAATAGGCATCCTCGGTCACTTTGATAAGGTTATCGACCTTTTCGATAATTTCGGATATTTCTGCGTAGGTCTCCATCTGTTTTGCCATGATTGCATGGTACTGACGGCTCCTGCGGAATTGTGACAACCGGTCGGCATGCTCGATATCATCATACATCTTCTCCATCTCGCGGGTCAGTTCACGGTCATAGTAGCGTAACTCGAGCACCTGGACATTGGCAAATTCGATCAGGTCGATCAGGTCCGTCGGGCTTTCCGGACTACAGAGGAGCGCCGAATCCCATGAGAGGATTGCGAGATCCTCCGTGGAGTAACTCAGGGAATTCCTGATGATCTCTTCCCGCATCTGGGGTGAAGTTGTGATCTTTTCCCCCAGTAAGAGGGGGAGCGGATCGATCGAATCGTCCCTGTGGTCGGTAACATACACCGTGTAGTCTTCGAAAAAGTCCGGGTTGATCGCGAAGTTTTTGATGTGGGGTTTGATGATCTCGCCGAGCGTCTTGAGATACTGGACATAGAATTCAGATAATCCTTCCTGGCCTGCAAACAGGAGCGCGATCTCTTCGAGTGTGGAATAATGTGCATCCCCGTTTTCATACACAAAACAGAAACTGATAGCGCCGATATCATAGACACGGGCGACCACCGAGAACTCAAACGGCTTCCCGTCACGCTCTACCCGTATTGGGTTCATCTGGATCATGAGGGGGGGTTCCTCAATCATGATGGACTTTTGCTTGACCCTGACAAAACTCGTTCGTGCCGTAAAATAATTCTGGGCAAGAGCCCGTTCTAACCAGTCAAGATCAATTTCCCTGCCGATATCAAAAATCCGGTAAAACCGGAGCGTAATCATGGTCTCTCCCTCCAAAAAAATTCTTCAGTGGAGCAGCATTGTCGTTGATGACGGATAATTATTTTCCACGAGTCTTTTTCTGGATTTTGGGATTAAGCATCGGATTAATTACTATCACGCCGAAACTTTGTGATCGGAGTACCATGAGTCAACCTGCCGCTGAAGGGAAGAAAGCGGGGACGGACCCGGCAGAAGCCTTAGCTGTGTGCAGTTCCGTCTCCGATCCTTCGAGCATCATCAGGATTGACCACCTCACCAAGATCTTTCGCGAGAAGAACCGGACGGTAACCGCTGTTGATGATGTCACGTTTGAAGTGAGACGAGGCGAGATATTCGGTCTATTGGGTCCCAACGGTGCGGGAAAGAGTACGCTTATCCGTATGCTTACTACCCTGCTCCGCCCGACAACCGGAACGGCATGCGTTGACACCTATGATATTATCCGCGCCCCTGAAAAGATCCGGAGCATTATCGGGGTCTGCCCGCAGAACAGTACGCTTGATGTTGAACTTACGGCGTATGACAACCTTGAATTTTACGGGAAACTGGTAAACGTTGACGACAGTATCCTTGATGCACGAATATGGCAGCTCCTGAAAATGGCAGAACTGGCCGATCGCGCTCACATGAAAGTCCAGACATTTTCCGGGGGTATGAG
>JBGOZZ010000177.1:0-3992 GCA_041480465.1 Methanoregula sp.
CTGCACGCAGACTTTCGTGTTCACTACCTCTCCCAGATAATCGTACCGTCGTACATGATCTTGCGAATTCGGTGGTAGGGAATATATTTCACGCCCTGCTCTGATATGATCTCAAAGTAATAAGCATCAAGTATATGGATATCCGTGCCGCTGATGGCTGAGCGATCACCAGGAGCGCCACGGTCAACATACTCGACCCGCACTTCTTGAAAATTATACCGGGAGTCGTGCCAGAATTTTAAGAGGAGTTCATGGCTCGTCAGCATGCTGTCACCCTTTATTCTGCCCGAAAAGTGTGTCTCCGGATAGGTATAATCATTATCAAGGAAATAATGTCCGGATTCATCCATATAAAAGATACGGGGATAATAAGGGGCAGAAGGTAAAAAGGCAGGATGTCTATCGTCAGAATATCGTTCATTGATATATATTGCACCTGCTTATTCCGGGCGGTTGCAGGAATGCGCCTGCAATAGCGTCCTTATTCCGGATACGGGTTATACCCTGTTTCAGAACCCGCTTTTTTTTCCACGCGATTGTTCCGGGGGAGCAAAACCTGAAATTGATGATTCGGTCTGCCGGATAAAAAAAAAGGTTTATTCTCTGTCCGTTCCATGGGAAGTTGAGGGTTTCACAATGACTTTTTATGATTACTACAAAGACTTACAGTAATATTCAGCTATAAAGCATATTGGTACAAATATTATACCATATCCAGGAATGTGGCACGATGGACAGTCCTTATCTTGAGAGCGGCGAATCCATTGTCCTGACAACGGACAGGGTCAGTGTCAACTCTGAGCAGTATGATCTGCTGCTCACCACCCGGTACCTCATCCTTGTGGACATCAGGTATGCCCAGTTCCAGCCACAGAAGATCCCGCTATTAGCTATACTTTCAGTGAAGGGTGGAAAAATTTCAACAGGCGACCTGGTCATTACCCTCTTCTTTTCCGATACGAGCCGGACGGGAGGGTCGGAGCAGATGAACCTTATCTTTTCCCGCCATCCCGGAGAACAAAGAGAGAGGGAACGTGATGAATGGATAAAAAGACTCATGGAACTGATCGTATCAGTACGCCAGGAGCTTATAGGCACCGGCACAACCACAACCAATCAGGGAATAGGATTACGGCCTGCAACGCGACACACGGTCGCTCCCGAGATGCAACTTCCCCATACAACTGCAATTAATGTACTCTCCGCACCGATCGAATTGAACATACTCCCGGATGAATCTGAATCTCCGGCTTTTCCGGAAGGAGCGCAGGAATCTGAAGCAAGACATGCAGAACAGTCGGTCGATGAGATACCTGCTGATTCAAGTGAGGGAACTGCATCACCAGATACGGTTCCACCAATGGTACCGGAAATTATCACATCGCCGGCTTCTCAGGAAGAACCTGCCGAATCTCTCAGCATCTCTGACGCCACAAAACCGGAAGAGACACCGCCAGACTCGGATACGGTGACGGCATCCCCGGAGACGGTTCCACCAATGGTGCCGGAAATTATCACATCGCCGGCTTCTCAGGAAGAACCTGCTGAATCTCTTAACATCCCTGATGCCACAAAACCGGAAGAGACTGCGCCCGACTCAGGTGCGGTGACCGAATCACCGGATACGGTTCCACCAAGGGTATCGGAGATTATCGCGTCACCGGTTTCTCAGGAAGCACCTGCTGAATCTCTCAACATCCCTGATGCCGCAAAACCGGAAGAGACACGGCTCGACTCAGGTGCGGTGACTGAATCATCAGATACGGTTCCACCAATGGTACCGGAAATTATCACATCGCCGGCTTCTCAGGAAGAACCTGCCGAATATCTCAGCATCTCTGACGCCACAAAACCGGAAGAGAAAACGCCAGACTCGGATACGGTGACGGCATTACCTGACCTGTCAAACCCCGTACCGCTCATTGATGAGCATCCGACTGACAGGAACGAGGACGCAGTACCAGCAGAAACGACTCTTTCTGAAGAAAGGGAACCTGTGGAATCGGCCGGACAACCTGATGCTGATAGTACCCCTCGTACTCCCGAATCACCACCCCCACCTGCGGATTTTGGGAGCCGGCGGAAGTCATTCATTATCGTTACAGTGATAATTGTCCTGATCCTGGGGATTGCTGGTGGCGTGATGTTATACCCGGAATATTTTTCTGCACCGGGCAAGGAACTTCCTCCTGTTCCAACTCAGGCGATAACGGAGACCACGGTACCAGTTTCCCCAATCCAGCTGACTCCTGAACCTACACAGGTTATAATTCCTGCAACCGGTGTGTGGGTACGAGTTGTTTATCCCCGGAATTATTATGGCCGACTGGGTAACCCGGGGTCGTTGCGGGGAATAAACGGTTCCGGTGACCGGTTTTACCAGATGAATGAAAATATTCGTTTAGTACAGGTCCAGATGTATAAAACAGATAACTCAGGGGACGTGCTCACCGTAGAAATTTACAGGAACGGAGAAGTAATCACCCATCGTACAACTTCAAGCCCTATGGGATTCATTGAACTCCTGATAGATGCAAAAACAGGAACCCCCCCCGGCATTCCTCCTGTAATCACGCAATCATCTAATCAGACAACTACCCGGGCAGGTAACCCGACAGCCATTCCTCCAGCTAACCTGACAAGCCAGGCGAGTAACCTGACATTCACTCCCTCAGGTAACCAGACTGGTCAGGTAAGTAACCAGACAGGATCCAGGAGCGATCGAGTACTGTATTTCTAAATCCTGTCTCCCCGACTACCATCCCCATCACACTCTTTTGATGGATCATCCCCCGCACCTGCCGGAAATTTCCTTTTTTTAAACGGACAACGGGTAACCTTTCTTAGTACTGCTAAAGGATAATTCCCGGATTGCATACCTCTACCAAAAAGACGCCCGGAGCACAACGAAAGAATATTGCGTAAGAGAACGACAAATAATGCAAAAGAATGTGGTATTATGGGCACCCCGTACTTTAACCGTGATGAATCTATCATTCTGACAGCGCACAAGGTGAAATTCGAGTCAGCTTCATCAGACGTCATGCTCACCAACCAGCGCCTCATCCTTATCGACGCGGGCTATGCCCAGTTCAAGCCACAGACAATTCCTCTGGCGACCATTGAGACGGTAATTCCCGGAGAGGACGCATATGGCAACCCGATTATCACCCTTTCCCTGGCGGCCACGACTCCCGGCGGTGCGACACAACCAAAGGATCTTGTCTTTTCCCAGAAGACCAGCGGCGAACGGATGCAGGAACGCAATGACTGGGTAAAACGACTCAAAGAACAGGTCACATCGGTTCGCCAGAAAGCATCCCCCATAACCCCCGCTGACCAGGATACCGATATTATATTTGATGATACGGTAGCCAGCGGAACCGACCGTGCCCCCGATGCGTTAACACCTCCACAGACCAGTCCTGCACCGCAGGAACCTGTCATGACTTCCCTGCAAAAAGATACCTGGGCCGGAGAGACATCTCCGGACAATTCCAATCCTGAAGAACCGGCACCTGGAGAATCGGTAGCCACTACTGCGACGGGACCCGCCTCAAAATCCCCTTTATCTTCGCGTTTTCACCCACCCGGTGCACCATCTGGTAAACCGAATTTCAGTGCCATCGCCGCAATCATTATCGTTATTCTTGCAATTGCCGGGGGAGTGTTCATCTATTCAAATACCCTGCAGGCAACTCCGCCGGAGCCCCCGGGACCCGTTACCACGCTGCCAATAACACCGGCTGCAACAACCGCTGCGACTCCTGTCCCGACAACAATCGTCCCTGAACAAACACTCACACCGCCTGTAACCCTGCTACCCATAACCCAGCCTCCTGTTATTATTCCCAATACCGGTGTCTGGGTGCGGGTGCAGTATGCAGGAAGTTTTACGGGACAGGTCGGTATTTCTGGGGGGATTCGGCAGGTAAGCGGCTCCGGAGAGCAGTTCTACCAGATACCAACGATTGACGGTGTTGTAGAGGCAA
>JBGOZZ010000178.1:0-3974 GCA_041480465.1 Methanoregula sp.
GGCGCTCACTGCCTTTGCAACCGTCGCATTATCCCCGGTGAGCATGACGATGTTTTTCATCCCCATCTTCCGTAAGGCGACAATGGCCTCCGCAGTTCCCGGGCGGACCTCGTCCGCAATGGAGATCATTCCCGTGACCGTAGTATCCCGGGTGACCATGATGACGGTCCTTCCCTGGTCCATCTGTTTCGTGACAATGCTAAGGACTTCCTCTCCCAGATGCACACCTTTCATCTCGAGGAATTCCGGTTTGCCAATAATCAGGTTGTGTTCACCCGACCGTGCGGTAATACCCATGCCAGTTTCGCTTTTGAATTCGTCAGGATCCGGGACGGTAATGTTCCGGGCACCGGCAGCTGCGAGGATGGCCTGGGCAAGAGGATGTTCCGAGAATTTTTCAGCGGTTGCTGCAAGAAGGACCACATCTGCTTCCTGATATCCGGGGAGGGCAATGATTTCAACAACCTTTGGCCTGCCGAGAGTAAATGTCCCGGTCTTGTCTACCAGGAGGGTGTCAAGTTTTCCTGAAAGTTCGAGAAAACTGCCTCCCTTGATCAGGACACCACGCCGGGCCAGGTTTGAGATCCCGGCGGTGACTGCAGTCGGCGTAGCAATCGCGAACGCACAGGGGCACGCAACCAGCAGGATGGAGACAAAGACGAGAACTTCCCCTGAGAGAAGATATCCGATCACGGCAATGACTAAGACGACCGGGAGGAACCAGGTTGTAAACCGGTCGGCAATCCCCTGAATAGGGGCCCTCGTACCCTGTGCACCTTCAACAAGATGAACGATCCGGGCAAGGGTGGTGTCTTCACCAACCCGGGTCGTCCGGACCTCAAGGTGTCCGGTCTCATTCATGGTCGCGCTGAATACTTCGTTCCCTACAGTCTTCTCGACCGGGATCGATTCCCCGGTAATGGGGGCCTGGTTTACACTGCTCGCACCAGTAACGACGATCCCATCGACCGGAATTCGTTCTCCCGGCCTGATAATAACGATGTAGCCTATCTGGACCTCTGCGGCCAGCATAGCAACTTCTTCGGTGCCGCGACGCACATTCGCCATCTTCGGAGCGAAATTCAACAGGCTCCGGATATTTTTCTTTGTTTTGTCGAGCGTATAGGATTCGAAAGCCCCAACGACGGCCATGATAAATACGATCAGTGCCGCTGACAGGAACTGGCCAACCGCCATCGTAGCGATAAGGGCAACGGTGACAAATACGTTGACCGTGATTTTCCGGTGGTACATATCACGGAAGCCCGAGACAAAACGCGTGTATCCTCCAAAAAGAGTGGCTACGAGAGCTATTCCCCCGCTCACGTAGAACGGTACTATCTCGAAGAACGAGAGGGCCCAGCTGGTGATGATGAGAATACCGACGATAATCGGTACAAGTCCAAACACCAGAACATCCCAGTATGCGGGTGTTTCTGTTTGTTTATTATCCATAGATACGGTCACCTCAATTCACTAAAGAGGATTTCTGGTCGTACTCGAATGGTAACAACCAGGCAATCTCATTACACAGTTCACTTTTTAGAGGGGGCCTTTTTCTTTTCCGCAGCTGTATCGGGAGCTGCACCGCAGGTTTCCCCGGAGCCACAGCAGCCACCACTCTTGTCCATCGATTCCTTAATCGCCGAGAAAAATCCTTTTTTCTTCTTTTCTTCTGCCATAATAATTCATCTCTCCTGATTTTTTTTATTCAGAATTCGATACGTTGCATGGTGCTATCCGATAGTAAAAGGATGAGCAATGGTGCACTACTGAGGAGGTCCTGAATCTCCCGGCAACCGATACTCCTTGTGAGCCGGTTCAATCTTCTCTGCGGAAGTGGGCATCTTCATTGTTCTCACGCATCCTCTGGTCCGATAGGCATACCCTCAGAAGATTCCCGCTGCAACTGCAGCTAAAGATTCAAATTTTATTGAACCTTTATTATCATGGAAAACATATATACTTTACCATTTCATATTAATTTGAATCTTCCATGGCACAGATACTGAAATCTCCCCCAAAGGAAAAATGCTGTGATTTTACCAAAGACCTTCCGGAGCCCATCCAAAAGGAACTCAACAAACAGGGTGGGATGGGAGGTCTTCTCGCCCGGATTCCGGATGCATCTGCACTTCACACGGGCAGCAGGCTTCACCAGGCGCTCGCGGATCCCATCCGGCTCACTGTCATGTACTCGCTGCTCTCCCAGCCGCTCTGTGTCTGCGTTATCAAAGATGTCGTCAGAATCGCGGACTCGAAACTTTCGTACCATTTGAGTATTCTCAAAGAGCAGGACTTCATTGCTGGTGAGCAACAAGGGAACTGGATCATCTACTCCCTTACAGATCGCGGGCGCCAGGCACTGAAGTGCACGGAACGCATGGGGTGATTACCTACGAGGATGACGGTGCAAGGATTCCTGCCGAAGACAAGGAACATATCTTCCGCCGGGGGTTTAGCAAACATACGGGTCTTGGCCTGTTCTTATCCCGCGAGATCCTCACGATCACCGGCATCACCATCCGCGAGAACGGCGAACCGGGCAAGGGTGTGAGGTTCGGGATCCAGGTACCGCGGGATATGTACAGGGTTTCATCATGACCGCCCCGCATGCCGATCCCGGACTGAAAGCAACCCTGCTTGCCCTGCAGCAGGGTGAGATCACCGAGAACCATATCTACAAAAAAATTGCTGCTGCGCACCAGGATACCCACAACCGTGAGGTGCTGGAGCGGATTGCCAGCCAGTAGCTCGGGCATTGTGCGATATGGAAACAGTATACCCGGCAGGATGTGGCGCCGGACACGCTCCGTATCTGCTTCTATTACCTGATCGCACGGGGCATGGGCATGACATTTGCCATCAAGCTCATGGAAGGTGTGGAAAAACGTTCACAGGGATATGATCAAGGACTTGTTGACCAGGTTCCAGAGGCACGGGAGATCCTGGTAAACGAGGGGAACCATGAACGTGAACTTATTGCACTCATCGATGAAGAACGGCTGAAATACGTCGGCTCGATCGTGCTCGGTCTCAATGATGCTCTCGTTGAGTTTACCGGAACCCTTGCCAGGCTCACTTTTGCGATCCAGAACACGCAGATCATCGCGGTTGCCGGGCTGATCATGGGCGTTGCCGCGTCGCTTTCGATGGGGGCGTCCGAGTACCTGTCCCAGCGATCGGATGGGGGACCCACTAACCCGTTCAGGGCATCGGTCTATACCGGGGTCACCTACCTTGTGACCGTCGCCCTGCTGATTCTCCCGTACCTTGTCCTTACAAGCCCGTATCACGCCCTCGTTTTTACCCTGGTGGGAGCTGTTTTTGTTATATTCCTGTTCACGTTCTATATATCCGTTGCCAAAGATCTTCCTTTCTGGAGACGGTTCGGCGAGATGCTCCTCATCAGCCTCGGTATTGCAGCGATCTTATTTGTAATAGGTATCCTCATCCGCACGGTTCTGAATGTCAACGTTTAGGAAAAACACTCCTCTATTTTTAGTATACCCTGTCATTACCCCGGATTGTTTCTGCAATTTTTATTATACCACTCCATTCTTTACGGATTACTTCAGTAAGGTCAAAAAGACGTGGTTTTATCCATGCGGACTTCCCCATTGAAGTAAGAATGAAAGGAAAAACGTTAGCGGTGAACCTGTGAAGACCATCATCTATTATTTTACCGGTACCGGAAATTCGCTTGCAGCTGCACGGAGTATCGGCCGCCATCTTGGTGACTGCGAACTGGTATCAATTGCATCGCTTGCCGGGACCACGGGTGAGATTACCCCTTCTGCAGATCGCGTGGGTATTGTCTGCCCGGTCTATGATCTTGGTCTCCCGTCGATTGTGGCTGAATTTGTGCAGCGGCTGGACCTCTCCCATGCCGGCTATTGTTTTGCTGTCCTTACCATGGGAGGGTTTGGAGCTTCTGCACTCCGTCAGCTCGATGACCTTGTCTTTGCACGCAC
>JBGOZZ010000179.1:0-3966 GCA_041480465.1 Methanoregula sp.
GCCACGTCCGGAGTAACGGCAAACGATGAGATGGACTGGAAGGCGTTCTCCGTCGCGATGATGGTCTTTTCCGTAATCAGCATTGTGTTTGTCTTCCTGCTCCAGGAAGTTCAGGGGCTCCTGCCGCTCAACCCTGCCGGGGTTGGTGCAGTCCCTTGGGATCTCTCGCTCAACACTGCGGTCAGTTTTGCCACCAACACCAACTGGCAGGCGTACGTTCCAGAGACCACAGTCAGTTACCTGACGCAGATGGCGGGGCTTGCCGTGCAGAACTTCGTCTCTGCGGCAGTAGGAATGGCAGTCCTCGTCAGTCTTATCTACGGGCTCTCGCGGAAGTCCGCATCCACGATCGGCAATTTCTGGGTGCTGCTCGTCCGCAGCATCATGATCCTTCTCCCCCTCAGCATAATCATCGCGCTCATCCTCGTATCGCAGGGCACGGTCCAGACCTTCAGCGGGCCGGTCACCCTGCCACTTCTCGATCCCGTGAAGGATGCGACCGGTACACTCATAACTACACAGACCATCCCACTCGGGCCCGCTGCATCCCAGATCGCGATCAAGCAGCTTGGCACCAACGGTGGCGGTTTCTTCAATGCCAACTCAGCCCACCCGTTCGAGAACCCGTCACCGTTGTCCAACTTTATCGAAGTCGTGGCGATCCTCCTGATCCCCTCAGCGCTCTGCTACACCTTCGGGAAGATGGCCGGGGCGGGACGCAAGGGCATCAGCATCCTTCTTGCCATGACCCTCATGTTCGTACCGCTCCTTGGCATCGCGATCGCCGCGGAACTCGAGGCCAATCCTGCATATACCGGGATGGGAATCAACCAGAGTACTACCGATATCCAGCCGGGCGGCAACATGGTGGGCAAGGAAGTTCGGTTTGGCATCATGCCGTCGGCACTCTTTGCAGTCGTGACTACCGTAACTTCTTGCGGCGCGGTCAATTCGATGCACGACTCCTTTACCCCGCTCGGGGGCCTTGTGCCCCTGTTCAACATGATGCTCGGTGAGGTCGTGTACGGCGGGGTCGGATCCGGTCTCTACGGGATGCTCATCTTTGTCATCATCGCAATGTTCATCGCCGGTCTGATGGTCGGGCGGACTCCTGAGTACCTTGGCAAGAAGATCGAACCGCACGAGATGAAGTTCTCCACGATCATCATTCTCATCCCCATCTTTTTAATCCTCATCGGCACAGCAATTGCCGTGCTGTCCGATCCCGGGAAGGCTGCTGTCTTCAACCCCGGACCTCACGGGTTCTCTGAGATCCTGTACGCATTTACCTCTGCATCGCAGAACAATGGCAGCGCCTTTGCCGGGCTGTCTGCTAACAGCCTGTTCTACAATATCGCAACCGCCGTCTGCATGTTCATCGGGCGATATGCCGTTGCCATCCTGACGCTCGCACTGGCCGGTTCATTTGTCGCAAAGAAGATCGTCCCGGAAAGCGGGGGCACGCTGCGTGACCACCGCCCGCTCTTCATCATCTGGCTCATCTTCGTCGTCCTCATCATCGGGGCGCTCAGCTTCTTCCCGGTGCTCGCGCTAGGCCCTATCGTCGAGCAGCTCATTCGGATGGCAGGGGGTGTGATCCATGTCTAACCTCAAATCGGTCCGGGATCCTCACACCATTCTGCCGGCACTCTACCGACGGGCGGTTATCGACGCGGTATACAAGCTCGATCCGCGGTTCATGATCCACAACCCCGTGATGTTCACAGTCGAGGTCGGCAGCGTGCTCACAACGCTGCTCTTCATCCAGGCTCTCTTTGGAAAAGGCGAGGCGCCGGCCGGGTTCATCGGTGCGATCTCAGCATGGCTCTGGTTTACCGTTCTCTTTGCCAACTTTGCTGAAGCACTCGCGGAAGGAAGGGGCAAGGCACAGGCAGAATCCTTGCGGAAGATGCGACAGGATACGATGGCAAAGAAGCTGTATCTTGGGTATGAGATCGAAAAAGGGAGGGAACCAGTACCCTCCGATTGTCTCGAAGTCTCCTCCGCAACCCTGCACAAGACCGATCTCTTCTACGTAAAAGCCGGTGATACAATCCCGGTGGACGGTGAAGTGGTAGAGGGCGTTGCATCAGTCAATGAGAGCGCAATCACCGGCGAGAGCGCCCCGGTCATCCGCGAATCCGGCGGCGACCGGAGCGCCGTCACCGGCGGCACGGTGATCCTCTCTGACTGGCTGATCGTACGTGCGAGCGCGAATCCCGGCGAAGGGTTCCTCGACCACATGATCAGTCTTATCGAGGGAGCAAAGCGGCAGAAGACCCCCAACGAGATTGCGCTCAACATCCTCCTGATCGGACTGACAGCGGTCTTTGTCGTCATCTGTTCAACGCTGTACGCCTTCTCGCAGTACAGCGTGGAAACCACAGGATCCGGTACTCCGGTTACGATTACCGTGCTAGTCGCGCTTTTCGTTTGCCTTGCCCCGACAACGATCGGGGGATTACTCTCAGCGATCGGGATTGCGGGCATGGACCGGCTCATTCAGCGCAAAGTCATCACGACGTCCGGGAGAGCCATCGAAGCGGCCGGGGACGTGGACGTCCTGCTGCTGGACAAGACGGGCACCATTACGCTCGGGAACCGGCAGGCGGTGGAGCTGATCCCGGTCGATGGAACAGAGATCATGGACCTCGCGGAGACGGCTCAGCTGGCATCTTTCTCGGACGAGACCCCGGAAGGGCGCAGTATCGTCGTGCTGGTGAAGGAGAAATACGGGCTCCGGGGAAGGACGGTCGGGGCGTCAGAGTCTGCACCTGAGATGAAGTTCATCCCGTTTTCCAGCCACACGAGGATGAGCGGTGTCGATTCCGGGGATATGTTCATCAGGAAAGGCGCGGCAGACGCAATCTTTGCCGACATGAGCGGGTACGGACAACCAGTCTCGGCAGAACTGAAGCGTGCTGTCGACACCATTGCGCAAGCGGGAGGGACGCCGCTTGTCGTGACCCGGAACGGGAAGGCGCTCGGGGTCATCCACTTAAAAGACATTGTCAAGGGGGGGATCAAGGAACGGTTCTCCCAGCTGCGCAGGATGGGGATCAAGACCGTGATGATCACCGGAGACAACCGGCTTACCGCTGCAACGATCGCTGCCGAGGCGGGTGTTGATGATTTCCTTGCAGAAGCAACGCCGGAGAGCAAGCTCCACCTGATCCGCGAGTACCAGATGGGCGGCCGGATGGTCGCCATGACCGGTGATGGCACTAACGATGCCCCGGCGCTGGCACAGGCCGATGTCGCGGTTGCCATGAACACCGGCACCCAGCCGGCCCGGGAGGCGGCGAACATGATCGACCTCGACTCCAATCCGACAAAACTAATCGAGATCGTCGAGATCGGAAAACAGCTCCTGATGACTAGGGGAGCCCTTACCACTTTCTCTATCTCAAATGATGTGTCGAAATACTTCGCTATCATCCCTGTCGCCTTCACGTCCACGTACCCGGCGCTCGCCGCGCTCAATATCATGGGCCTCAGGAACGGGGTCCTCTCCGCCGTGATCTTCAATGCGCTTATCATCGTCGCCTTAATTCCGCTGGCGCTCCACGGTGTCGCCTACCGTCCGATGACAGCAGAAGAGGCGTTGCGCAGGAATATCGTCATCTATGGCATCGGCGGGCTCATCGCTCCGTTTATTGGAATAAAGATTATCGATATGATTCTCGTACTGATGGGTGGGGTGTGATCGGTCCTATGGTCGTCGCTCCTGAATGTCGTCCCGATCCCGATGTCCTTCTCGCCCGCGTGCAGGGGGAGGAGCGTCAGAAGCACCGGGGCAAACTGAAGATCTTTCTCGGGTACATCGCGGGTGTCGGGAAGACGTACGAGATGCTCAAGGCGGCACATCTCCGGCGTGCCGAAGGAATTGACGTACAAGCCGGGTATGTCGAGACCCATGGCAGGCCCGAGACAGAAGCATTGCTTGAAGAGCTTACTGTTATCCCC
>JBGOZZ010000180.1:0-3963 GCA_041480465.1 Methanoregula sp.
CTCGCTGTACCTGGTCACACGCCGGGGAGTATTGGCCTGCTTGATGAAACGTCAAAAGCCCTTTTCTCCGGGGACATCTTCCGGTCTGACGGTTCAACCGTAACCGGTGGACCCCTGCAGTTCACGATGGACCTGTCCCGGGAGCACGAGTCCCGCCTGAAGATAGCAGCACTTGACTTCGATCTCCTGCTCCCGGGGCATGGTGTGCCGCTCCGCCCCGGCGCCTCGGCGAAGGTCCGGGATTTCGTACGGACTGAGCCTGCCAAAGAGAGATGATTGGATCCGGGTTATCAGGGTTCAGGTATATAAGAAGCCGTGCCCCACCGCTGGCCCTGACCCCGGACCGGGATACAGCTGCGCTGCCGCCTGTCAACTTCTGGTGAATGGCCCTTTCGCACACCCGCTTATGCCGCAGGATCTCCGTCTCTTGCCGGATCTTCGGGTATATCATCCTTCAGAACGATTGTCCGCCACGAGAGCCGCCCTTCCTCCACTGCTTTTTTGATCAGCGATTCCTCCCGCGTAAGTTTCCCCTTCCCTTTCTTCACTTCGACAAGCACGACACTGATCTCATCGCCTTTCTCATCCTTCGCCTTCGTGTATCCATCAAAAACAACAAAATCGATCGGGTTGCCGATAAACCGGGCATCAGCAGGAGAATACGGGAACTCCGGAAGGAGCGGGGCCATCTGTTCGGAGATTCTTCCTTTCAGCGTGTAGCGCGAGCGGTTGACAGAATCTTTCCGGATCTCGCTTGTGCATTCAATCTTCCAGCGTTCGAGATCGTTTCTTGCACGGTCTTCGATCACGCTAATCTGCTGGCGGAAGTACAAATATGCAGCGACAAGGCCGAGAAGGAATGCAATTGCAATGATGATACTATCCAAAAAGGGCATGGTATATGATTACTATTGGTCTGTCGTGGAGATTTAGATACTCCTCTGGCACGGGTCCATTTCGGCCAGGTTTTCCTAGGCAAACGACGCACTTATCTACCCACTGTACAGTATAATCCATTATCAGGTTGAAAGATGGATCAGGAGCATCCGGTTTTCCATGCAGCCAGGATCCCGCGGGGAACCTGCAAACTGTTCGGGGCGATCAAGGCACTCGGTACAATAAAAAAGAGTGTAATCCTTGTCCACGGGCCGAAAGGCTGCGTTTATCACATCAATTACATCCTTGGAATGAGAGGTGACCGACCATCGGAGATCTATACGACTTGTCTTGATGAACATGACGTGATATTCGGTGCCGAACAGAAACTCAGACAGGCAATCGGGGAGCTGGACCGGACGCTCCGCCCGGAACTGATGTTTGTGCTCTCATGCTGCACCTCCTGCATCATTGGCGAAGACGTAGGCAGCGTTGTTGAGGATACCAGGACAGATTCCCGCGCAATTGCCATCTCTGCAGGTGGGTTTGAAGGGGATTTCCATGACGGCTACAGCGAGACCCTGTGCCAGCTCGTCGAGCAGCTTGTCAGGAAACCCGGCAGGATCGAACCCTGCACTGTCAACCTTATCGGTATGTTGCGGGCTGGCCCTGATCTCGCAGAACTGAAGCGCATGCTTGGCCTGATCGGTGTGAAAGTAAACGCAGTTCTCACTGCTGATGCCACGCGTGACGAGCTGGAACGGCTCGGCGGGGCAGCACTCAATATCGTGGTCTGTGAGCCATCAGGAAAGGAAGCGGCAATCCTTCTTCAGACCCTTTGTGGTACTCCCTATATAGTCGAAGAAATCCCGATCGGGTACCATCCGGCAATCCGGTTCCTTGAGCGGGTGGCAGAGAACCTGGGCATCCCTGCCCCCGGTGCTCCACCGGAAGGTTATGACCATGTACCGGATATTACTTCTTTAAGGGACCGGCACATTGCCATTGTCAGCGGCCCGACCCGTGCAGTGTCAATGACCCGTTTTCTTGCAGAGTACGGAGTTCTCCCAAGGCTGGTTGTAGTCGATTTTGACAGTTCCGTGCAGGAAAGGATCAGTCTTCTTATCCACCCGGCAGGAGAAGTGCTGATCGAACCCGATCACGAGCTCATCATGCAGAAACTGAAAGAACATGCCATCGACCTGATCATCGGCGGGATGCTGGAACAGCCGATAGCAAAAGCCCTCTCAATTGAGCACATCGACATCATGCACGGGAGCCAGAAGACTCTTGGCTTTACCGGAGCACGTAACCTCGAACAGTTGTTGTGCAAAAATATATGCGATAAGGGACCTGATTTCAGGTTTTCAAACAAGGAGGGGAGAACATGAAAAAATGTGCTCGTACCCGGCCGGATACCCTCATGAAAGACTCCCCGCGAAGATACCCTTAAACATCTCCCCCTGCAAACCTTTTCCCGGAGAGAAGAAAAACATGGGAAAGATAATGCTCGGCCCGATGCCGTACATGAGTGTGATGCCCACTGTGCTCGTGGGCGCAAATGTCAAGGGTAAGCCAAACTACATGACCGCCGCATGGGCTACGGTCGCCTGCATGGCGCCGCCGATGGTCTGCGTCGCAATCAACAAGGCACGCTACACCTCGAAGGGAATCGGAGAGAATAAGACCTTCAGCCTGAACATCCCATCCGCAAAACAGATTGTTGAAACCGACCACTGCGGTCTCGTCTCCGGTGCTCAGGAGGACAAGTCCGGGGTCTTCCGGTCGTTTTACGGGAAACTGAAAACTGCACCCCTGGTTGAGGAGTGCCCTGTCAATATTGAATGCAGGCTGTTCAATTCCGTTGACTGCGGGAGCCACCAGCTGCACATAGGCGAAGTTGTGGAGATCCATGCAGACATGTCCTGTATGACGGACGGGAAACCGGATATAACGAAAATCCACCCCATCGTGTACTCCCAGGCCACCTATTTCGATGTGGGAAAACAGGTCGACAAGGCGTTCTCGGCCGGGAAGAAGTACAGAAAAAAGTAATACCGGGATATTTACCGGGGAATCTGGTCAGGATTGTCGCTTTGAGCGGCGTTCGGCATAGGATATCTCACTGTTTTTTTTCGCCCGTGACTCCCTGGACAGTGTTTCATCCACGGACGTATCCCCCTCCGGAATTATATCTATCCGGGTATCTTCTCCTTTTTCTCCGGTATCCTGACCAGTATCAGATGTTGTATGTCTTTTTCCGGTAAATGCAAACCTGTTGCGAGTCGGCGATGATCCGGCTCCGTGAGTAGTATCAGCAGCACTATTCAAAAGTTCGGCATTCACCTCTTCTTCACCCCGCTCCGTGAACACCATGAACTGCAGGAAGGCTTCCGGCCCTTTGAATACTGATGTGTCAATCCCTTCAAATACCATTGTCCGGCTTACCGGGCCGTACCACCCTGCAGTCCGTTCTGTTATTGTATCATTACCGGCTTCGAAGATATATACGCGTTCAATCTCGCCATGTCTCCCCCACGCGGTCTCGACGATACCATTACAATCAAAGGTGAAGGTTTTACTGACTGTCCCGTATTGTCCACCCTCCCTCTCAGCAATCTGCCGCCCGCCGTTTTCATACCGGAATGTCCGCGGCCGCTGACCGAACGAGAATGTTTCTTCAGGCATCCCGTTCTGATCGAAAATGAACCGTCGGAGAATCTTTTCTTTTACTGTGGCACCACGTTCCGTCATCATGTCAGCGGACGGGTCGAAGAGATAGAGCCGTTTTAAGTTTTTTCCGGTATCCAGTACCCGGACACCTTCCCGGCTGTACTGGTAGAATCTGGTGACCGGTCCTTTTCGCGTGCCTGCAAATTCAGTAATGACTGCATCTGCCATCGTAACCATTCGCTCCGTTACCCTGGTTTTCTAACATTTTTCCTGGGGTAAGAAATACATTCTTCCTGACCGCGATTCCAAAAAATCCAGGATAATTTTCCTTACCGGCACTTCCGATTCCAGCTGAAGGTTGAGCAAGGGCACGGCTCGATATTTCCAGGGTCATGTCAAAATCGGAATTTTCAG
>JBGOZZ010000181.1:0-3923 GCA_041480465.1 Methanoregula sp.
ATTACGGGGGAAATTAATTACCCCGTGTATGCTGGGAACGTTGAAAAACAGGGTTGAACTTCAGAAAGAAGAGGGATGTACAATCATGACAGGGCATTGGAGGCGATTCAAGGGGTAAAAACGTGCCGGGTCGCGATGTTCGGAAGGTGCCCTGATATTGCGGGAATAGAATTTTCTTCCAACTTGTTCCAGCAATTCGTTCGAATATGTTCAAATTTATTGAACCGGTTCTTAGAACAACAATATTTCCCTTTCAGAATATTCGGGATAGAGAGATCAGCCCCGTATTGTGATCTCAACTAAACTTTTTTTTCATTAAAGTAAATTTACATGATTAAATAATCCGATATTAACGCTGATTTTATAATTCGGGCATTTTATAGTGCAATCTCGAAAATTAAGTTTCGAAACCTTTTAATTAAGCTCTCACTAAATTTACACTAACCACAAAGAGTTTTAACTCGTTGTGCGTGGCATTGCATTTTGAATACTCTCGTGTATAAGCACGTAGGGAGGAGGCTAAATGGTAGCTAATATTATATTTGGCATTGGAATTACTGCATTGACAGGAGCTCTTGCCACTATCGCCGGTTCTGCGGAAGATACTGAATCCAACATCGGATCACAGGGTGATCCGAACTCACAGGTTCAGCTCGCACCGCAGATGGGTTTCGTGCACCGCATCTTCAACAAAGCGATCGCCGGTGAACCCCCAGCATACGGTCTTTGGTGTGCACTGGGAGCGGGCTTGGCATGGGCTTTCATGGCGATGCAGATCAACGCGGTTCTTGCAATCGTCATCGGCTCTGTACTCGCAGTCTTAGTACAGGGCGTGTATGCAACCACCGCGTATCTTGGCAGGACGGCAAGTCTCGCCAAGTTCGGACAGCCGGTCTACGTGGACATTCTCAAGTCCATGACGTCGGTCACTATGGCACATGCCTTCATCGCAATATTCAGCGTCGTAACGCTCAGTCATCTGATCAACGGTGCTCTGGGACACCCGTTCCCCCTGCCGCTGCTCGGTCTGATCTGGGGTATTGCACTCGGTGCAGCAGGCTCTGCGACAGGCAACCCGTACTATGGAAAGGAACGGCAGTACCAGAACCAGAAGTTCGGTGCAGGTGTACCAATCTCAGCATCAGGCAATATTGTCCGTTACGCTGAAGCCGGTGAACGCAACTCACTGGACAATGGATTCTTCACCCATAAGATTGGAGGTTCAGCATCGGGTGTCTGTTTTGGTCTGATTGTGTTCCTGGAACTCTGGCGAACGATTCTCTTTGACAAAATCAGCGCCGGATGGGGTGCCATCGTTGTCGGTATCCTGATGATCCTCATCTTCACCGTTGTCGACAGGTACATTGAAGTCTGGGCACGCAAGAACTATGGCCCCTACACAGAAGCCAAGGTGGCATCATGAGCGCAGTCGCAGCAAAACCACAGGCAGGCGGGGCTATGAACCCAACAGCAATGGCCGTTGGTGTCATTATGCTTCTTATCATCCTCGCACTCTGCTGGTATGTTTCGCCGGGCCTTGGCATTATGGCACTCATCGGCGTTACTATCGGCGGTGTTCTGATCGGATTCGGTACTCACTTCGTACCAGTCGGGGGTGCCCCTGCAGCAATGGGTCAGGCACCAGGTATCGCAACAGGTGTCGCGATGCTGGCAGCTGGTGCAGGTCTTGCAGGACTCTTTGGCGGTGCATGGGCTGCTGAACAAGGCCTTGTCGTTGCAACTATCACCGGAGGAGTCGGTGGCGGACTGCTGATGGCAATCACCTGCATGATGGTGAACTTCGTCTATGTGTTCGGCATGGGTATTCCTTCAGCATCAGGCAAAGTCGCAAAGGACCCTATCACCGGGGACACTCAGGCTGAATACAAATCGCAGGGGACTGAAGGTCATGGTCTGCCGTTTGTATCATTTGTCGGAGGTGTTACCGGAGGTTTCCTTGGAGGCGCCGGCGGTACACTCATCTACCTTCAGCTTCTTAGCCTTTATGAGGCAAAGCTCCCGGTTCTCATGGGTGTTCCACCCGCACAGGTGATGCCCATCGCAGTTGCGGCCGCAGGTATTTTCGCTGTTGGTCTGTTCCTTGTGAATGCAGTTCTGACCGCATACAACATCACCGGAACAATCGAAGGACCCCACGATCCGAAATTCAAGCGCTGGCCACGGTCAATCGTTGCATCCGCTGTCGCATCAGCACTCTGCGGATTTTTTGCGATCCTGATCGTAGCAATGTGAGGTGTTGAAGATGTCAGTAAAAGTCGAAGTTATTGAAGGAGGCGTCCCGCATAATAAGATTATGATCGCGGGACTCGTAAGCACACTCGTGTGTCTTTACCTGACGTACCTCAATGTGCTCACCAAAACCGAGATGTTCGCATTCTTCGGTGGCCTTGCAGTAGTTACAGCATTGATCTGGGGGAGTCACACTATCAAGGTGCTGTGCAGCTATGGTATCGGTACCGGTGTACCATCAGCAGGTATGATCGCATTCGGTTCCGGTGTGATTGCAATGCTGTTTGCTACCAAATTCGGGATAGCAGCTCCAGTCGTCGCACTTGTCCTCGCTGCCATTATCGGGTTCATTCTCGGATATGTTTCGAATAATATCCTGAATATGAAGATCCCGGCAATGGTCCAGGCACTTACCGAATTGGCAGCAGTCGGTGCGCTTACCCTCATGGGGTTTGCAGCACTTATCACAGGTGGATTCACCTTCGCCGGTCTGACCACAGGCACGGTCTCCATGCTCGGCATGACCGTAAGTTCTAACCAGATTTCATTCATTGGCGGCGGACTTATTGCCGTTGCATTCCTTTTGGGAGCAATCGCAATCCAGCATCCGTTCAATGCAACTCTGGGACCCGGCTGGAAACAGGACCGCATGCTTATGCTGACCGCAGAATGTGGTTTTTTAAGCATGATCGTCGCTGCAATTATGTCCTTTGCGCTCATCAGCGCAGGGTCAGCAATTATATCCCTGGTCATTGCGATTGCCGGGTGGGCATATACCTACAACCAGTATATCTGCCTGTCAAAGCGTGACGCCGCTTCATGGCTTGATGCAAAACCGATTCCTGAAATGGAGGGACACTAATATGGCATACGTTCTGGTACTTCCGGAATTCGGGCTTGTTGCTGATCCCATGATCGGGATCGTGACCTCCGCAGGAGAATCACTCGCACCCGTGCTTGAGAAGGTCGCTGTCCTTGAAGCAACAAGTGACGATCTTATCAACATGCTCTCAGGTGAAGGTAACTTCCTTGCATCATTCCCCAACAGGGAACAAGGTCTCGCGATAGCTGGGAGTATTACCTCATTCTGGTACGGGCTCGCAATCGGACTATTTATTGCTGGAATTATTGCATTCCAGCTGATACAGGTGGGCTGATATGGCAGACAAGAAATCACCAGCAAGTGGATGGCCGAAAGTCAAAGGAGATTATATCTCAGGTGACGCTAACAGCCCGGTGGCCATTGTTACCATGGGCTCGCACCTCGACGAAAAAGGACTCTGTGATGCAGGCGCTGCAATGTGCGGATCCTGCAAGACAGAAAACCTCGGCCTCGAAAAGGTCATCGCCAACATCATCTCCAACCCCAACATCCGCTTCATGCTCTGCTGTGGTACTGAGGTCAAAGGTCACCTCGCCGGCCAGACCATGATCGCTCTCCACAAGGGTGGTGTGAAAGATGGCAGGGTCGTCGGCGCTGAAGGTGCTATTCCCTTCATCGAGAACCTCAATGATACACATATCAAGCGCTTCCAGGAACAGGTCGAATGCGTCAACATCATGGAAAGCGAAGACCTCGGCGCAATCAAGGCAAAAATGAACGAACTGAAAGCCCGGGACCCGGGCGCGTTCGCTGCGGATCCCATTGTCGTTGAGGTTAAGGAAGCTGCAGG
>JBGOZZ010000182.1:0-3908 GCA_041480465.1 Methanoregula sp.
CCTTATTTGACGAATTGCACATTTTCCATATCGGCAAATTCGCGATCGCCGGTCAGGAAGGGAATATTCAACCGGTTCGCAACTGAATAACCGACGCAGTCGATTGTCGATAATTTCTTTCCTTTATCTGATTCCAGCTTTCTCCAGGCCGCACCTGAACAATAATCCTCGTCCCGGGTTGGTTGGAGGGTAACCATCTTTCTTACCGTTTTAAGAACATTTGCCGCATTCGCCGGATAATCCCTGCAGATGGCAAATCCTGCTTCGCAGATATTGAATTCTGTTGTTAATAAGCCGCTCTGATTGAAACGACTGGTAATTTTTATTCCCTTTCAGCATCTCGATAAGCGCGTAAGAATCGGCAAAATAGGAGGGTATGATTTAGTCGCGCAACTCGTCCCTGAATGCCTGGGTATCAATCTTCCAGTCCGGGAGCAGTCCGAAAAAACCTTTCACTGCTGGTTTTTTCTTTGTGGCCCGGGTTTTTTTCCCGGTACCTGCAGGAACCTGAACCGTAATATGATTTTTTATCATGGTCGTCATAAGCAGTACCTCTTCACTACGTTTAGTGCTGTAAATGAAATAGATTTCTTCCCGCAGTATTCCCCGATTTTTGATGGTGGTGTTCCGGAAAACCCGGTATCAATGCCCGGGTCCTGACCAGGTGGTCGACATGGAGTGCGTTCATGATTCATTCACAGTCTTCAGACCGGTTATCTTCTTATTGATAATATCAATCCGGTCCTGAAGGATTTTTTTGTGTTCTTCCAGTCTCTTTATTTCATCATTGATGGGGAGCTCGACCGGACAGGTGCATCCACAATCGCAACCGCACAGGGTGTTCATCTGCACTACCTGTTTTCCTGTTGATACGTGGCACATTTGGTCATCAACGAGAATCTTTCGCAGCACGACCGGCTTGTGAGCTAAAAGACTCCATTACACGGATAGCGCAGAAAGTACCGGAATTCCTTTCCTCACATTCCTTAAAAAAATCGAATTTTGATCCCGGTACTCATCGGTGGTAAGAGTGATAATATCAAGAGGTATCCGGTATTTCCGGATTGTATTCAGTTCTGCATCTTTTGTGAGGAGAGTCCTTGCAATCATATCCATTCCGCGGAAATCGTCGGATATTACTGCAATGTCAATATCACTTCCCGCAGACGTGGCGCCGGTGAATGAGGATCCAAACAGGACCAGGTCATGAATGCGGATTCCTTTTTCCAGAATATTTGCCGTGAAGAAATTTACCGCTTCAATGACTTTTGGATCAACCATGTGAGTATCTCCTGAGTTTCGTTCACTATTTTCTGTGTCTGTCCTTTGGTATATTGTTCGAGTACCTTTTCAAGATTGTGGGGATACCGACCAGTTATGCCAAGACGGTTGATGACAATGAGGGAATCGAGAAGGTGCGACGGGAGCTCCAGTTCGAGAAGATCGATCAGTAAGACAAGACTGTGCGTCTTTTCCGGAATATCGTTATATTTCTCTACATAGAGGGCCTTCAAGGCTTTTTCCAGAGCAAGGTGACAGAAGAAGATTACCGGGGGATACCGTTCTGCTGCGATAAGTGACTCGGCTGTACCGATGTCATACTGCGCCTGCCTGAACCATTCGTCGGAATCACCCGTCATCAGAAAATCCTGTGTATTTTTCTATCTTGGGTGTGTTATCAGATGAATATATAGTTTCATTTCCCCCTTTCTGATTCTATGATATTGATATGAGCTGGTAATTCCAACAACTCAAAAATCGTCGCGTATCGATCTGCTTGTTTGCCGCAATAAGATCGAGCAGTGGCTGCCAGAGCATTCAGAAGTACTATAAAAAAGATCAGAGTTTGCTTAATTTTCTGAACGCTTTGTCATGACGCTCTGTGGATTTTATAAGGATGCTCCGCTCGGCCTGATTGAGTCCTTCTCCCCGTGTTGAGCGGTCCTTTTTTTCGATTGCAGCAGATGTAGTTTTGGTTGCCATACTATTCCACTTGAATGCTCTACCTACCTCAATGAACATACGGGTAAGCGGGTCTATCCGGTTGCCGTCGCAAAAAAGTTCAATTTATTTACACACCGTGCAATAGTTCGTCTGCGCCGGGCCGGTGGTTGATTACATATTCTTATGACAATATAAGCGTTGGTACCCTCACCATGAGAAACGTCAACAGAATATGAGCGGTTATTATTTTTCATCCGTCTGGTGTGGTAAGGGGGGTTAGAATCTCCATAGCAGCACTTTATCACTGGTGGCTTAATGCTCTAATTCTCCCTTTTACCAAGTGCAATCATGGCAGCTGGTCGGGATGCTCTGCTAAATCCCTGAAAACATACCTTCAACGTGTCAGCCGCTATTGATACCCACATACAAACGAAGCTGGTTGAATGAGAGGATTTCAGAAAAAAACCCACGATACAACAAATTCGAACACCCTGAATGCAGACGGCACACCCGCCGTCCGTGTACGGCTCCCGAAGAAATGGAATAACGAGCAATTCGCCCGCGCTGAACTGATGATGGGGGCAAATCACATCCGTGTGCTGTGTTTTGATGGGATCACACGCATGGGCAGAATCAAGGGAACAATGAAGAAACGTACCTGGATTCGGGAAGGCGATACCCTGATTGTTACTCCCTGGAGCTTCCAGGATGCAAAGTGTGATATAATGTACCGGTACCTCAAACCACAGACAGAATGGCTGCAGAGAAACCGGTATATTTAAGGAGCACATATGGGGAGCATGCGAACGGATTCCAAAAAACGATATCTTTGTGCTTCCCTGATTTGCGATTATTTAGTCAGGAAAAATATTACACGGGCAGACGTAACAGCACAGGATATTGCAAAGTTTCATCATCTGTCTGACAAATCCTCCCGGTCTATCAGTGCAATGCTGAATTTTTTATACAGCAACCGAATCAGGGAAACCCGGTTTGGATTTTATATTTTAGGAACGCTGGCTTTTAAAAAGATTGACTACCCTCACCATTACATCATTCAACTGATTGATGGGGCCAGGGGTTTACTATAATTTCATGCATGCGAAGTACGATTGCACACAAGATATTCCCTTTTTGTAATTCACCTGTGGATAATATCTAAAAAATTAATCGGCCCTGATTTCCTTTTGGCCTGGTTTTTTCCATTTTGCGGTGCATAATTCTTTTGCGATGCTGAGGATCGCACAACGATTATCAAAAAACCATGCACATTCGTTCCTGATACACGGGATTTCAATAAGTACGCCTTCAGTATTGACCGCAGTCCCGAATTTCATAGGACAACTTTTTGGTGATGGCATAAAGAAGAGTCAGTTTTGACTTAATGAAACTTTCTTAAGGGACGTTACTTTTAAAGAAACCCACGTATCCGGTCGGATTATTCGTGCACGGTTTGAGATCGCGGTACCGGAAAGAGCATTCCGGTTTGAGGAAGAACCGGTACCCTCATAAATATCCGGTTTTTCCGGTTCACCCCCGTTTTCACGTAATGCTTTATCAACAGGCAGCGGGAGGATTGACTATGTCACCGCGACACGAACCCAAATCACACACCTATGAGCCGGAGTCCCATCCTGGGTCACAACCCGGCCAGGACAAGGAGCGCCAGGAGGAAGAGGACCGGCACCACCCGATGGATCATCCACATCCTCACCCGGCCCACAGCCCACAGGTCAAACCGGCGCTGCCTCCCCGGCATGATGCCCATTCCCATCCCCATGGCGATGAGTTGCCGGCCCATACCAACCCGCCCTCAACAATCAAGCCATCCAAAAAGATGACGAAGACCGGAAAATCCTTGATCATACCCCAGGCTCATTATCCGCCAACAGAACGCGAATATGAACTCCTGGAGAACGAGGGTGCGTGAAAGGTGAAAGCCATTTATCGCCCGTAGGAGTTCC
>JBGOZZ010000183.1:0-3907 GCA_041480465.1 Methanoregula sp.
CGAGACTTTTAGACGCGAATGCAATTCAGGATCTGAAATAAACATAACAATTAAAAAAGGTTGTCCAGGTGATTAATCCTGAACGCTTATCGTTTGGAATTACTTTGTAACAATTATTTTTCCTTCAGTTGATGGCTGGAATACAGTCTGATAATCGAATGTGCCCACTGTGTCGAAGGTAACCTCAAGGGTCTTTCCATAGGGAATTGTTACTGTGCTCATACCACCGAAATATTTTCCACCCTGGACATCAACAGCCACAATACCGTGAGGCTTGAAGGGGTCATCATTCTTCCAGATTACTTTGCCTCCGACAGGTACCACAACGGTCGTACCGGGTGTAATGGTCATGTCCTTGTTGAATGTAATCGTAACTGATGGCTGGGGTGTGGGAGTCGGGGTGGGTGTTGGTGTCGGGGTTGCTGTAGTGTTTACGACGACAATCGTGGTTGGTACCGGGGTCGGGACGGTTGTAACGACAGTTGTGGGAACTGGTGTCGGGGTCGGAGTCGGAGTGACCACAGATGCCGGCTCGGTTGTGCAACCGGCAATAAGAATCCCGATAAACAGGATCGCGAGAACAACAAGTAATTTCTTCATGCATCTTTTTTTGTTATTTCGGTATATAAGGATATTCAATTAATATGTACTACAGACCGGTTTTTCCGGATAGTACCGCACTCTTCCCGGGAAATACGGAGAAATAAAAGTAAAAGTACGAGGAGATGGATGCCGGGTGTTCACTTCAGATAATGACTCAGCGGTTCCAGAGTAACCTTCTCCCGCTTGATTGCATCAATAGCCAGTGCCGCCGCACGCGCTGCCTGAAGTGTCGTGATATACGGGATCCCAAAATCAACTGCCGCACGCATGATATGGTAATGATCCTGCCGGGATTGCTTGTCCTGGGGGGTATTGATGATAAGACGGATCTCCCCATGCCGCATCATATCCAGCACGTTGGGTGACCCTTCCTGTATTTTCCTCACGAGATGAGCTTCAACACCTGCCTCATTCAGGTAATCCACGGTCCCCTCAGTACCGTATAATATGAGCCCGAGATCCCGCAGTTGCCGTGCGATAGGGATTACATCGTTTTTTTGCTCGATATTGACGGAAATAAAGATATTCCCCTTGAGCGGGAGCTCGTTGTCTGCTGAGATGCATGCCTTGTAAAATGCAAGCCCGAAATCATAATCAATCCCCATCACTTCGCCGGTACTTTTCATTTCAGGACCCAGCATGGTATCGACACCGGCGAGCTTGTTGAACGGGAGCAGGACTTCTTTGACGGCAACATGTTTTATCACCCGCTCCTTATACCCCAGATCGCGCAGTTTCCTTCCCACCATCACTTTTGCTGCTATTTTGGCAACAGGGATCCCGGTCGCTTTTGAGACAAACGGCACGGTGCGGCTTGCACGTGGATTTGCTTCAAGAACATAGACCACATCGTCCTTGACTGCAAGCTGGAGGTTCACGAGTCCCACTACACCAAGTCCAAGGGCGATCTTTCTGGTGTAGTCCCTTATCGTATCCAGAACCGCCGGGGAAAGCGACTGGGTCGGAATAACACATGCCGAGTCACCGGAGTGAATGCCCGCCTGTTCGATATGCTCCATGATACCTCCGATCAGGACTTCCCTGCCATCGCAGACAGCATCAACATCGAGTTCTATGGCATTCTGGAGATAGGAATCGATAAGCACCGGGTGGTTCCTGCTGACCCGGACTGCTTCCTTCATGTACGTCTCGAGTTCACGTTCATCGTGCACGATCTCCATCGCCCTTCCACCCAGGACATATGATGGCCTGACAAGCACCGGATACCCGATCTGTTCTGCCATAGCCCGGGCATCTCCCTCAGAATAAGCAGAACTGTTTGCCGGGCTTGGTATGTTGAGTCTGCTGAGGAGCACACTGAACCGGTCGCGATCTTCTGCAATATCCATGGCATCCGGACTTGTCCCAAGAATTCTGGTTGGAAGACCAAGGCGCCTGATCTCCTGCTCGATAGGTACCGCGAGGTTTACCGCATTCTGACCTCCGAACTGTACCATTACGCCATAATAATAGTCCTTTTTTAAGATATTGACAACATCCTCGAGCTGCATCGGCTCAAAAAAGAGCCGGTCCGATGTGTCAAAGTCAGTCGACACGGTCTCAGGATTATTGTTGATGATGTGTACCTCAACGCCTTCATCGCGCAATGCCTGCACTGCATGGACGGTGCAATAGTCGAATTCGATTCCCTGGCCGATCCGGATCGGGCCGGATCCAAGAATAAGGACTTTCTGTCGGTCATTGGGTATAATCTCACAAACGGGTTCTCTGGTGGAGTAGAAATACGGTGTGCTGGCAGGAAACTCGGCGGCACAGGTGTCCACCATCTTATAGGAAGGAAGACCGGCAATTTTCTCGATCTCTGTTAAAGGTTTTCCGGTAATCTTTGAAATTTCGGAATTTGAAAATCCGTATTTTTTTGCTGTCAGGATTTCGTCTACGTCACTATGTGCTGCAAGATGTTTTTCCAGGTCGACAATGTTTTTGATCTTCTCCAAAAAAAACGGAAGGATAGAGGTAAGCTGGGTGACCTCATCGATCGTGAAGTTCTGGCGGAAGGCGTCAAAAAGGCAGTGGAAACGTTCATCTGTCGGACGCGAGAGGATCATGCGGATCTCGCTTGGGCTTGTATGCGGGATGACATCCGTGTCAATGGAGCGTTTTGCCTTCATGAAGGCCTCTTCAAGCGTCCTTCCGATTGCCATTACTTCCCCGGTGCTCTTCATAGATGTAGAGAGCGTCCTGTCCGCTCCTTTGAACTTGTCAAACGGCCAGCGGGGGACTTTGACTACAATATAATCAATGGCTGGTTCAAAGGAAGCAGGAGTACACCCGGTAACCGTATTTGTGATTTCATCAAGCCGGAGGCCTATAGCAATCTTTGCTGCTACGCGGGCAATAGGATACCCGGTAGCCTTTGAGGCGAGTGCCGATGACCGGGAAACCCGGGGATTTACTTCAATTACCCGGTAATTCCCGTCCCGGAAAGCGAATTGAATGTTGCAGCCACCCTGCACATCAAGTGCCCTGATAATGTGAATGGCGGCACTTCGCATCATCTGGAACTCATCGTCACGCAGGGTGAGAATCGGAGCAACAACAACACTTTCTCCGGTATGGATACCCATCGGGTCGACATTCTCCATTCCACAGACAATAATACAAGTATCTGAAGCATCCCGCATCACTTCGAATTCGATCTCCTTCCATCCCAGAACACTCTCCTCAATCAGCACCTGATGGATCCGTGAGCGTGCGAGTCCGAGTTCTATGATCCGGGTTAACTCTTCTTTTGTTTTCCCGATCCCCCCGCCGGCTCCTCCAAGGGTATATGCGGGACGCACAACTGCCGGCAACCCGATTGTCTTAATTGCCTCATCAAGCTGGCTTAACGAATTGATGATAGTGCTCTTTGGGACTGGTTCACCGATCTCGGTCATGAGATCGCGGAATTTCTCCCGATCTTCACCTTTATAAATTGCTTCGAGCGGTGTGCCCAGGATCTCTACATCCTCAAGGGCACCCATTTCGGCGAGTTCAACGGTGAGGTTAAGAGCGGTCTGACCCCCCATACCAGACAGGATTCCATCCGGCTTCTCCTTCTCGATGATTTTTGCAATTACATCAGCACGGAGAGGTTCAATATAGATCTCGTCAGCCATCTCTGGATCGGTCATAATAGTTGCCGGGTTCGAGTTGACAAGCACAATGTTTATACCCTCTTCGCGGAGTGCCCGGCATGCCTGGGACCCGGAAAAGTCGAATTCTGCAGCCTGCCCGATCTGAATCGGACCTGACCCAATCATGAGGACCTTTTTGATATCTGTCCTTTTTGGCATCAGGA